>VAZF01000271.1 GCA_005888425.1 Alphaproteobacteria bacterium | reverse complement strand
CGGAAGCCGCGCCGCCCGGCGTCGAGTTTCTCGGTTTCGGCAGCACTGGGGCGCAGCAGGTTCGGGTCGTCCGCGGGCCGGTGGTGAGCCTGGATTTGCCGGGGCTGCGTCGGGTCGAGACCGTCAGCTTCTCAGAAGCAGGCCGTTCCTCCGTCACGGTCGTGCGGGGTGGACTCGAACCGCAGCTCGTCGCCGGGCTCTTCCGGGCTGCGGGTGGCCGCACGCCCGAAAGGCGGTTCTCGGTCGATCTGTTCCAGACCTCCGGCGGCGATCTCGATCGCATCGCATTCGCGGTGGACGGTGTCGAATCGAATCACGGGCAGAACCCGCTGATGTGGCGCCCCACGCCCGACGGGCCGCAGGGGCCGATGCAGGTCAGTCTCAAGGCGGCGCTCGATGTCGGCGGCGGCAACCGCTTCGACCTGCGCGAGAACCGCCTGCTCGGCCGGGCTTATCTGGCGCAGATGTTCCAGCGCTACGGCAATTGGTCGGATGCGCTCGCTGCCTACAATTGGGGGCCGGGCAATCTCGAGGCCTGGATCGCCGCCGGCAGGCCGGCCGAGCGGCTGCCGAGCGAGACGGCCCGTTATGTCCGGCGGGTGTTGCGCGATGCGCTGGTCGCCAGCGCGAACCGTTGGTGAGGCGCCCCCTCTAGCCGGGATGAAACAGCATCGCGCCGCCGAGCGCGGCCGGCAGATCGAACGCGATCGCCTCATCTGCGAACGCTAGCCGCACGGGCCTACTGGAGAGACCCGCCTCCCGAAGACAGCGTTCCAAGATCGCAAGATCGGCGACGGCGATCTGCGTCGCGACGAAACAGGGCAACGTGCCGGCCGGGGTGATGCCGAATGCGTCGCGCAGATAGCGCGGCCGGGCAATATGGATCGCGCCGCGTTCGAGCGCGATTGTCGAGACCTCGCCGGCGTGCGATGCGGGGCGGCCGGTGAAGCGGCCGAAACGCGCGGTCGGCTCAGCAGGCTCCTCGGCGGCGATCCACAAGCCGGTCAGGGCTCGCGCGCCATTGGGATGGTCGAGAAAGCCGTCGCGCCAGACAAGAGGCTCGGTGTGATGCGTCAGAAACTGCACGCGGCCTTCCGGCATGCTGTGATGGGCGATGCGCGCGATCGTGAAGCGCGCATCCTCGCTGCCGGTATGGGTTGTGACCGGCCGGCGCATATCGACGAGCGGCAGCGTCGCGAAACCGGCCTCGGCGAGCCGACGATGTTCGGCGGCGGCATCAGCGCTGCTGAAGGCGGCGAGGTGCAGCCCGACATGATCGGCGATCCGCTCGCGCAATTGCCGCGCGAGCACGGTATTGCCGCCGGGGGTTGCGACCGCGGTCAGGATCTCGACATAGCCCTGCCGCAGCATCGCGCAGCGATTGCCGGTGCCGGCCGGGACCGGCTGCCCGTCCACCCGGTTTGTCTGCGCCGTGAACGGGGTCAGGCGAAAGCCGCAGCGTTCGAGAGCGGCTGCCGCCGCATCCATCTCCGGCACGAAATGCGCGACGTGGTCGAGGAACACGGCGCCTGGCGGCGGCAGCTGGTTCGTCATTCGCGCTCCTCGCGGTAAAACACGGCGAGCCAAACCGTTGGCTGGTCCGGATCGGTCCAATCGACCCGATGGCCGCGATGCGCCGCGATCTCCACCCAATCGCCGGGGCCGAGATGCCGCGGTTCGGTTTCATCCGCGAAGCGCAGTCGCGCCGCGCCGGCCAGCAGCACGACCCATTCCGCCTCATCCTGGTCGTACCAGAAACCGGGCGGGCTCGTCTGTCCGAGCGAGACAATGCGCTCGATGCGCAGGCCGGGGGTGGCTGCGAGCGCTTCGGTAATTTCTGCGGCTCGGGCATTGGGCAGATCGCGCAGCAGGTTCATGGTCCCGCCATCGCCAGCGCACCGGAAACGGCGCGTCGCCAGCCCTCATAGCGCTCCTCGCGCTCACCGTCGGACATCGCCGGCGTGAAGCGGCGTTCCGGCGTCCAACGCGCCATCATCGCTTCGGGCTCGGGGCAGAGTCCGCGCGTGAGCCCGGCGGCATAAGCGGCCCCCCAGGCGGTCGTCTCGATCGAGGCGGGGCGCTCAATTTGGGCTGACAGGATGTCGGCGAGGAACTGCATCGTCCAATCGCTGGCCGCCATACCGCCATCGACCCGCAGCCGGTCGATCGCGAGCCCCGAATCGCTCGCCATCGCCGCGGCGAGGTCGCGCGTCTGATAGCCGACCGCCTCGAGCACCGCGCGCGCGATCTCTGGCAGCCCGCAATCGGCGGTCAAGCCGCACAGCATCCCGCGCGCGTTCGGCGACCAGTGCGGCGCGCCGAGCCCGCTAAAGGCCGGGACGAAATACACGCGCTGGCGCGGATCGGCCCGCGCCGCTAGCGCCTCCGATTGGGACGCGGTCTTGATCGCACCGAGCCGGTCGCGCAGCCATTGGACGGCGGCGCCGGCGATGAAGATGCTGCCTTCGAGCGCATAGGCTGTCTCGCCGCTAAGCTGGTACGCCACCGTCGTCAGCAGCCGGTGACCTGAGGCGGCTGGTTCCGTGCCGGTATGCAAGAGCGCGAACGCGCCGGTGCCATAGGTCGATTTGACCATGCCGGGGCGAAAGCAGGCCTGCCCGATCAGCGCCGCCTGCTGGTCGCCAGCCATTGCGGCGATCGGGATCGCATCGCCAAACATTTCGGGCAGGGTTGCGCCGAAATCACCGCCGGTCGCGTGCACCTCCGGCAACAGCCGTCGCGGGATGTCGAGCGCGTCGCTCAATTCCGCATCCCAAGCAAGACGGTGCAGATCGAACAGCATCGTGCGGGAGGCATTCGTGACATCCGTCGCGTGCAATTTGCCGCCGGTGAGGCGCCACAAGAGAAAGCTGTCGATCGTGCCGAACGCGATCTCGCCTTTGGCGGAGCGCTCACGCAGCCCAGGCACCTGGTCGAGCATCCAGCGGATCTTCGATGCCGAGAAATACGGATCGACCACGAGCCCGGTGCGCTGCGCGACCGCGTTCCCGAAACCGGCAGCACGCCATTCCTCGCAAAGCGGCGCGGTGCGGCGGTCCTGCCAAACGATCGCATTGTGCACGGCGCGGCCGCTCGCCCGGTCCCACAACACCGCGGTCTCGCGCTGGTTCGTGATACCGATGGCGGCGATGGGTCCATTCGCGGCAGCAATCGCTTCGCGGCAGGTCGCGACGACGCCGGCCCAGATCTCCTCCGGATCGTGCTCGACCCAGCCCGGCTGCGGATAATGCTGCGTCAGCTCGATACGGGCCGTGTGGTGCACCCGGCCCGCCGCGTCGAACAGGATCGCGCGGGTGCTGGTCGTGCCCTGGTCGATCGCCAGGAGGTAATCCGTCGCGGCCACCGCCCCTCCTTCATAAACGCGGCGGAGCGAGGCGGGTCGCCCGGCCGTTTACGGCAGCAGATTGCCACAAACACGGGCTGGAGCGGGTGACTGATTCGAAGGAAAACCATCGGAAGAAGGACTGGCGTCCGTTGCAGGGCCAGAAGGCGCTCGTCACCGGCGCCAATTCCGGCATTGGCCGGGCGGTCGCCTTGGCGCTGGGCGCTGCCG
>VAZF01000270.1 GCA_005888425.1 Alphaproteobacteria bacterium | reverse complement strand
CATCCGCGCGGCGATAAAGGCGCCCCAATCGCCGCCCTGCACGGCAAAGCGCGGATAGCCGAGCGCCGGCATCAGCTCGGCCATCGCATCGGCGATCTCCTCGATCCCAAAGCGCTTCTGCCCTGGCGCAAAGGAGAGGCCGTAGCCGGGCAGTGACGGCGCGATGATCGTGAAGGCGTCTTTCGCATCGCCGCCAAAGCGGGCGGGATCGGCGAGGCGCGGGATCATGTCGAGGAACTCGAAGACCGAGCCCGGCCAGCCATGCAACAGCAGGAGCGGGCAGGGCGACGGCCCGTTGCCCGGCACGTGCAGGAAATGCAGCTCGATATCGCCGAGCCGCAGCTTGTATTGCGGAAAGGCGTTGAGCCGCGCCTCCTGTGCGCGCCAATCGAAATCGCGCTGCCAATACGCGACGAGGCCACGCATGTAGTCGAGATCGGTGCCGTAGGCCCAGGGCTCGCCCGGTCCCTGATCGGGGAAGCGGGTATGCCCCAAGCGCTCGCGCAGATCGGCGATCGCGGCGTCGTCGATCGCCAGTCGAAAGGGCTGAGGTATTGGAGGCATGGACCTCTCCGGGCGATGATGGTCGCCGAATGCTAATCCTCGCGGCGCTCGTCGAAAACGAGGCGGTGGATGCCGCGCAAATTGCGGTGCCGTTCGGCATAATCCATGCCGCAGCCGACGACAAACTCATCGGGGATGTCGAAGCCGATATAGGCCACCGGCAGGTCGAGAGCGATCGCGGTCGGTTTGCGCAGCAGGGCGCAGAGCGCCAGGCTTGCCGGGCCGCGCTGCTGCAGGGCATCGATTATGGCGGCGATGGTGCGGCCGGTGTCGAGAATGTCGTCGATGACGAGCACGTCGCGGCCGGCGATATCCAATCCGTCGAGGCCGGTGAGCGTCACCATGCCCACAGAGCGGGTGCCCGCGCCATAAGAGGCGGCCGAGACCACATCGAATGTGCACGGCGTCTCGATTTCGCGCATCAGATCGGCGGCGAAGATGACGGCGCCCTTCAGGACGACAATCAGGCTCAGCCGCTTGCCGCGGTAATCCGCGTCGATGTCGCGGGCAAGCGCGTTGACGCGCGCGCGGATGTCGCGTTCGGCGATCAGCAGCTCGAGCCGTTCCCCCATATCGTTGAGATTGCGCTCTGCTGCGAGCCCAATCCAGCGGCATTAATGGGCCGTGATCCAGAGCCGGCGATGCGCTGGACAGGGCGCGCTCCCATCTCTATAAGCCCCCCGCCGTGCCCAGGTAGCTCAGTTGGTAGAGCAACGGACTGAAAATCCGTGTGTCGGTGGTTCAATTCCGCCCCTGGGCACCATCCTTCCACTAAGCCACTGAGGAACGGCCGATGAAGCTCCCGCAGACCGGCGGCTGCCAGTGCGGCGCGATCCGCTATGAGATCACCGAAGAGCCGCAGCTGGTCTATACGTGCCACTGCACCGATTGCCAGCGCCTGACGAGCGGCGCGTTCTCGCTGGGCATCGTGGTCCCGGAACGGGCGTTCCGGCTCAGCGGGGTGGAGCCGCGCCCGCTGCAGCGCATCGCCGATAGCGGGCGGGCGAACATCCGGCTGGCTTGCCCACACTGCGGCTCCTGGATCTGCGGAATGCCGCGGGATGGGATGCATCGGGTGCGGGCGGGCACTCTGGACAATACGTCCTGGCTACGGCCGACGCGCCACATTTGGACCCGCAGCAAACAGGCCTGGGTCACGCTTCCCGAGGGCGATGAGGTGTTCGAGGCGCAGCCTCCCGTGTGACGGCCCGGGCGGCGAAAGACGCCCATACCTCAACCGCTTTTTCGGGTGGCATTTAGCGAAGTTCCCGCCAAACGATTGGCTTGGCGGGGCTGACCCGTTTGCCACAGGCGATAAACAACGCCGAGGATTTACGTCGCTTTCTCAGGATCACCAAAGGGCCTGCAACAAGACCGCGACTCGAAGCGCAATGCGGCATGAGTTCTGGCGCGCATTTTTAACCTTCGATTTAGCAACCCGTACCTAGGCTCCGCGCCGGCATGGCCACCCCGGCCGCAAGGAGGGATCTGTATGTACAAGATGGAATACGACAATCACGGCGCTCTGATGATGGTGAAGATCGAGGAAGTCTGCCTGTTCACGCCGAAGGCGGTCGATGGAATGATCGCGCGGCTGCGCAGCCTGCGCGACAAGCACTGGCACGATTGGCCCGGCGAGCGCCACAATCGCAACGCGCTCGAGACGGCGATCCGCAATGGCGGGCTCGAAGGCCTGTTCGACACCGGCGCCCTCGATTTCGGGAGCGAGGACGAAGAGCCGACGCAAGCAAAGCGCAAGCCGGCGCGGCACAAGCGCGGCAAGCTCGCCGTCGTCGCCGGCGGCAAGGTGGCCTGACCCGCATTCGATATTCCCACCCCGAACGCGAAAGGGCCGGCATGTGCCGGCCCTTTTTGCGTCTGGCCCTTTTTGCGTCTGGACGAGGGCCTCGCCCGGGGTTACGGCTGGCGAAGGGCGGCGGTTGGTGCCGCCCGATGGCTGGCAGCCGCCTCAGCGGGGCTGATCTTGAGTTCGCGCCATTTCCGCACCGGCATCGTGCCTTCCCCGCGAAGGATGTAGCGCCGTACCTGGATCAATTCATCGCCGGTCACGTCCGGCAGCGCGGCATCGTCATCGCCGAAAATCGCGGCGTGGAAGCGGCTGTCCTTGCTGTCGGCGGTGATGACGGGATGGCCCGGGCGGTTGTCGACCGCGATCCCGTCGACCAGGACCTCGTAGCGCTTGTCCAAATCGTCTTCGAGCCGGGCAAAGGCTCGGATGCCCGGCCGCCAGCGGCGCCAGGTCTGGACATAGCGCCGGACGACGCCCTTCTGCTCCTCGCTTAGGGCGATTTCGACCATTGCGTATTCCCCCACGATGTCATCGT
>VAZF01000269.1 GCA_005888425.1 Alphaproteobacteria bacterium | reverse complement strand
ATGACCGGCTGGCGCATCGGCTATGCGGGCGGCCCCAAGCAGCTGATCAAGGCGATGGGCGCGATTCAATCAAACTCGACCGCCAACCCATGTTCGATCAGCCAGGCGGCGGCGATCGAGGCCTTGAACGGACCGCAGGATTTCATCCCGAAGAACGCCAAGGTGTTCAAGGAGCGGCGGGACCTCGTCGTCGATCTGCTGAACAAGGTGCCAGGACTGCATTGCCCGCGGCCGGAGGGGGCGTTCTACGTGTACCCGTCATGCGCCGGGCTTATCGGCAAGAAGACGCCGAAGGGCGCGATGATCGCCAGCGACGAGGATTTCGCGCGCTACCTGCTCAAAGCCGAGGGCGTCGCGGTCGTGCATGGCGAGGCGTTTGGCCTCGCGCCGCATTTCCGCATCTCCTACGCGACCTCGACCGAGGAGTTGCGCGACGCCTGCGCCCGCATCGAGCGCGCCTGCCGCGCCCTGGAATAGTTTAAGGTCCGTCGTCCCGGCGAAGGCCGGGACCCACCAATCCGCGCCCGAGACACTGAAAAGTGGATCTCGGCCTTTGCCGGGACGACAGCCTTGTTGTGGTTCCGCTTCGCGCACAGTGACTGCGGACGAGCTTCGGGAGCGGTGCGGCCCGCTTTCCAGATTCCGATTGCCACCTCCCGAAGGCCGCGCCACGATCCGGTCCAGCGAGAGGGCCGCCAGGCCCCGGCGGCCCTGACCGGATTTTGTGGAGGAATCGATGCCGAGTGCCCCCCGCTGCGTTGCTCTTGTCGGCCCGTATCTGTCGGGCAAGACGAGCCTGCTCGAAGCGATGCTGTTTGCGAGCGGCACGGTCGGGCGGCATGGCAGCGTGCGCGAAGGCAATTCGGTCGGTGACCACGCCGCCGAGGCTCGGGCGCGGCAGATGTCGACCGAGATTAACGTCGCCAATGCGACCTTCCTCGACGATCCCTGGACGATCCTGGACTGCCCGGGCAATGTCGAGCTGCTCTATGAGGCGCAACAGGCGATGCTGGTGGCCGACACCGTCGTCGTCGTGTGCGAGCCCGAGGTCGAGCGGGCGGTGACGGTGAGCGCGCTCTTGCGCTTTCTCAGCCGCCACAAGATCCCGCACATGATTTTCATCAACAAGCTCGACACCGCGAGCGCCCGGGTGCGCGACGTGCTCGCGGCATTGCAATCCCATTCCGATCAGCCCCTGGTCTTGCGCCAGGTGCCGCTGCGCACCACCGAGTCGATCGACGGCTATGTCGATCTCGTCAGCGAGCGTGCCTACCATTACCGCCCGGGCCAGGCCTCCGACCTGATCCCGCTGCCGGATGACTTCTGGGACCGCGAGGCCGAAACCCGCACCCAGCTCGTCGAGAAGCTCGCCGATTTCGACGACAAGCTGCTCGAGCAGCTGCTCGAGGATGTGCAGCCCTCGAAGGAAGAAATTTACAAGCACCTGACCCAGGATTTTCAGAAGAACCTGATCGTGCCGGTGTTTCTCGGCGCCGCGACCCAGGATCACGGCGCCCGCCGTCTTTGGAAGGCATTGCGCCATGAGACGCCGGGCCCGGAGGAGACGGCCGCCCGCCTCGGCATCAAGCCGGACGGCGAGCCGATGGCGCAGGTGTTCAAGACGTTCCACCTGCCGCACACGGGCAAATTGTCGTTGTCGCGCGTCTGGCGCGGCACGATCGCCGAAGGCAATGTGCTGAACGGCGCGCGGGTCGCCGGTGTCGTGCGCCTGCTCGGCGCGCAGCACGACAAAGCGCCTTCCGCCAAGACGGGCGAGGTCGTCGGGCTGACCCGCATGGAGGAGATCCGTACCGGTGCCGTGTTGATCCCGTCGGGCAAGACCGAGCCCTTGCCGCAGCCCGAGCGCCCGCAGCCGGTCTACGGCCTTGCGATCCATGCCGAGAAGCGTGGCGACGATGTCAAGCTGACCGGCTCGATCGGCAGATTGATCGACGAAGACCCTTCGCTCCAGCTCGAGCAGAACGCCGAATTGCGCGAGATGGTGCTGTGGGGCCAGGGCGATGTGCATCTGCAGATCGCGCTCGACCGGCTGCGCAACCGCCAGAACCTGGTCGTGGTCGGGCAGCCCGCGACGGTGCCATACCGCGAGACGATCAAGCGCGGCGCCGACCAGCATTCGCGCTTCAAGCGCCAGAGCGGCGGCCACGGGCAATTTGCCGATTGCACGATCGAGGTGAAGCCGTTGCCGCGCGGCTCCGGCTTTGTGTTCAAGGACAGCGTCGTCGGCGGGGCCATCCCGCGCAACTACATCCCGGCTGTCGAGGAAGGCGTCGTCGAGGCATTGAAGCACGGCCCGCTCGGCTTTCCGGTTGTCGACCTGACGGTCATTCTGATCACCGGCCAGTTCCACGCTGTCGACAGCTCGGACATGGCCTTCAAGACGGCCGGCCGGCAGGCGATCCAGGAAGCCTTGCCGAAATGCGAGCCGACCCTGTTGGAGCCGATCGACTCGGTCGAGGTCTCGGTCCCGAACGCGTTTACGGCCCGCATCCAGCGGCTCGTGTCGGGGCGTCGCGGTCAGCTCCTCGGCTATGACGCCAAGGAGGATTGGCCGGGCTGGGACGTGGTCAAAGCCTACCTGCCGCGCAGCGAATTGCACGATTTGATCGTCGAGTTGCGCTCGCTGACCCTCGGCGTCGGCAGCTTCGCGCATAAATTCGACCATATGCAGGAGCTGACCGGGCGCGAGGCCGAGAAGGTCATCGCCAGCCATCGCCAGGAAGCCGCGCAGTAAATCGCGAAAAGCCCCTCTCCCGCATTGCGGGAGGGGGTGGCTGAGGGCGGAGCCCGAAGCCGGGTGAGGGTCGCAGCCCCAGAGGGGCCTTAACAAAAGCGTGACTTGGCGGGCGCCCGCGCAGCGCCCACATCGAGCGCGAGTCAACGGGACGAATACGATGTTGATCCGACGAAGACGCGGCTGGGAATTGCCCGAGAGCGCCGCGGCGAGCGAGGCGGTCTTCCGCGATCGCCGCCGCCTCCTGCAGGGTCTGGCGGCGGGGCCGATCCTCGCGGCAACGGGCGTCGGCGGTCGCTTGGCCTGGGCGGCGGATGCCGATCCCTCGGCCGCGCTCTATCCCGCAAAGCGCAACGAGCGCTACAAGCTCGACCGGCCATTGACCGATGAGAAATATCCGACGAGCTACAACAACTTCTACGAATTCGGCACCGACAAATCCGTTGCGCGCGAGGCGCAGGCGCTGAAGGTCCGGCCCTGGACGATCAAGATCGACGGCATGGTCGAAAAGCCGCAGACGCTCGATATCGACGATCTCCTCAAAAAGGTGGGTGTCGAAGAGCGGCTCTACCGCCATCGCTGCGTCGAGGCCTGGTCGTTCACGGTGCCGTGGACCGGCTTTCCGATGAAGGCATTGCTCGACATCGCCCGGCCGCTCGGCTCGGCGACCTATGTCCGCATGGAAACCTTTATGGACCCCAAGGTCGCGCCGGAGCAGAACAAGTTTTTCTATCCCTGGCCCTATGTCGAAGGGCTGACGATGGCCGAGGCGGCGAACGAGCTCGCCTTTCTCGCCACCGGCATGTACGGCAAGCCCATGCCAAAGCAGGACGGCGCGCCGCTCCGCCTCGCAGTGCCGTGGAAATACGGCTTCAAATCGATCAAATCGATCGTGCGCTTCGAATTCACCGACAAGCGCCCGAGATCCTACTGGGAGGCGTTGCAGGCGAGCGAGTACGGCTTCTGGGCCAATGTGAACC
>VAZF01000268.1 GCA_005888425.1 Alphaproteobacteria bacterium | reverse complement strand
CCGAGAAGCTCGGTCGAGGGAGGGACGGCGAGCGCGGTCTGCTCCGGTGTCGGTTCCACCGACGGCGCCCCCGGTTGCTCCGGGACCGCGGTGGCCTCCGCGGGAGCCGTCTCGGTCTCCGGCTTTCCCTTGGGTTGGCCAGGCGGCCGCACTTGCACCGGCTTGCGCGGCGCCGAGCGGATATATTGCCCGAAGGGCCCCGGTCCCGGCGCCGGCTTTTCCTCGGCGCATCCGGCCAGCAGCAGAACCGTCAAGCAAAGCGCCCCCCTGCGCAGACACAATCCGATGCCGCGCCGTCTGGGATGCCCGCTCGATGTCACAGGATCTGGCACGGCGCCCCCATCCGCCGCCGGCATGGTCAGGCCGAGATTACCATGCGGGTGAGGTAAGCGCCTATCCTCGCTCGCGGATCGCGCCCCTCGTGCCGACCTGCGGCCGCGTGCCTACGGCTCGACGTACTGTGTCTTTTTTAGGACCTGTGGGGCGGAGTTGGGAGCGACCCAGCGAATACCGCGGCTCGAGGGCTAATCGTCGGCGGCTACCGGTGCAGCGGCGGGAGCCGGCACACGCGGCGCCCGGCCGGTCTCGCGCAGCAGCAACAGGAGCGGCAGCGAGACCAGAGCAACGATCATCATCAGCTTGAAATTGTTGATATAGCCGACCATCGCGGCCTGTCGGGTCACCTCCGCGTTGAGCGCCGCGAGGCCGCCGGGCGTCGTCAGGCTGAACGGCGCCGGCAGAAACGGCGCCTGCGCCAGCGGATTGTCGGGCCGGAGGCTCTCGACAAGCCGCGAATGCACGATCTGCGTGTTCTCGGCCAGGGTCGCGACGAGGATGCTGATGCCGATGCTGCCGCCGAGATTGCGCATCAGGCTGCGGATCGCCGTGCCCTGCGTCAGGATGTGCCGCGGCAGGGTCGACAGCGCGATGATGTTGAGCGGCACAAAAGTACAGCCAAGGCCAAAGCCCTGAATGACCCCGGTTAGGATGACCGGCCCCATGCCCATCTGCAGCGAGAAGCCGCTCATCTGCCACTGCGAGAACGCGGTCATCAGAAAGCCCATCAGGATGATCAGCCGGTTGTCGATCCGGTTGATCAGCCGCGCCACAACAAACATCGCGATCATTGTGCCGAGGCCGCGCGGTGCCATGACGAGCCCTGTCGTCAGCGCCGGATAGTTCATCAGGTTCTGCAGCATCGTCGGCATCAGCGCCATCGTCCCGCTCATGATCAGTCCGACGACGAACATGAGGATTGTGCCCGCGATGAAATTGGCGCTCGTCAACAGGTCGCGGTTGAGGAAAGAGCGCTCGCCGGTCGTCACCGTGTGGACCGTGAACAGATAGAACCCAAGCACGGCGACCGTTAGCTCGACCCAGATCTCGAACGAATTGAACCAGTCCTTCAATTCGCCGCGGTCGAGCATCAGCTGCAGCGCGCCGATCGCCAGGCTCAATGTCGCAAATCCAAGGAAATCAAATGGCTCGCGATGGACGTTGCGGGTCGGCCGGATGAACACCAGGATGCCAATCGCGCAGAGGATCCCGACCGGCACGTTGATGTAGAAGATCAGCGCCAGTTGTAGTCCTGCGTCAGCCAGCCGCCTAGCATCGGCCCCATGATCGGACCCATGATCGTGCCGGTGCCGAACACCGCCATGGCATGCCCGTGACGCTCCGGCGGATTGATCTGCAATAGCGTCGCCTGCGACAACGGGATCAGCCCGGCGCCGGCGAGGCCCTGCAGGGCGCGGAACAGGACTAGCTCGTGCAGGGTCGCCGCGGCGCCGCACAGGGCCGAGGCGATCGTAAAGCCGGCCACCGAGGCGAGGAAAATGTATTTGATGCCAAATCGGCCGGCGAGCCAGCCGGTCAGCGGCATCATGACCGCGGCGCACACAATGTAGGAGGTCAGCGCCCAGGCGATCTGATCCTGCGAGGCCGAGAGGCTCCCTTGCACATGCGGCAGCGCGACATTGAGGATCGTGTTGTCGATCCCCTGCATGATGTTCGCCAGCATGATCGAGATCGTGATCATGCCGCGATTGGCGACCGGCGTGTATGCCGCCTCCCCCCTCACCGGCGCGGTTCTCCCCTCATCGTGGAGAACCGCGGGCTATTCGCCAACGCTCAGGCCGCCTCGACCTGCGCGACTGTCGGCGCGTCGCCGGCGACGGTGGTGCGCCGCATGTCGCGGATCTCGCTCTCGTCGAAACGGCGCACCCGGTGCATCATCTGCCGGTTGTCCCACATGACGAGGTCGTATTGCCGCCAGTGGTGGACATAGACGAATTGCGGCTGGTACCGCATGTTCCGTCAGATCGCGAAGCAGCGCCCGGGCTTCGGGCACCGGCCAGCCGACGATCGTGCCGGCATGCGAGGCCAGATAGAGTGATTTGCGTCCGGTCACGGGATGCGAGCGCACGAGGCGCTGGCGCACCGGCCGGAACATCGCCCGCTCCTCCGGCGTCGCCTCAAAGCCCAACAATCCGCGCGAATACATCAGCGAGTGCTCGCAGACGAGATCTTCGACAAGCGCCTTGGCGTCCTCGTCGAGCCCGTCATAGGCCGCGCGCACCGCCCTTTTTGGCGACGGTGCGGCCTGACAGGATCGAGTATTTCGCCGGGATCGCGCGGAACGAGCTGTCGGAATGCCAGAGCTGGTTGCCCAGATTGAACAGCCGGCGCCGGTCGTCGCGCGCCAGCGGCCGGTTGTCCTCGCCGAGGTTCGAGACATCGTTCATCAGCGGGTCGAGCCGCTTTTGGTTCGCCTTCGTCACATTGCCGCCCGCCGAATTCTCGATCTCGCCGAAATTGAGGGTGAAGGCGATCTGCTGTGCGTCGGTGATGTCCTGATCGTGAAACACGAGGACCGCATAGCGGTCCATCCCGGCCTCGATCGCCGCCACCTCCTCGCGCGACAGAGGCCGCCGCAGATCCACTCCGGAGACCTCGCCGACAAACACCGGATGGATCTGGCGAATGGAGACAGCCATCGAATCAAACTCCCGACGCGCCAAACTCTTTTATGCCCGGAAAAGCGGCAGAAACGATACGCGGATGTCGCAAATCTGTCATGTTGACCCCGGCGAGACGCGAAATACCCTGGAGGTTATTGCCTTCCGCCCCGCGCTGAAGCGGCGGCGCGAAGATTTAGGCCAGCCTTGAGGAGCCTTGCGCTATGCGATTGATCTTTCTCGCCTTTGGGTTGCTGTTGAGCATCAGCGCCGCCAAGTCTCAGTCGCTGGAGGAAGTCGGCCGCCGGCAGGCGGCCGTCATTGAGGCTTGGGAGAAGACGCCGCTGACGGTGCGTCAGGCAGCCTTCATCAAAGGCGAACCGCGCGGTTACGGGCTTTACGACGAGCACGCGTCCAGCGAATTCAAGAAAGGCGAGCGGGTCATCGCCTATGCCGAGCCGGTGGGCTACGGCTGGAAGGAAAACGGTAAGGGCCTGTTTGAATTCGGCTTTGTCGTGGATTTTCAGATCAAGTCGCGCGATGGCGAAGTGCTTGCCGAAGAAGAGAACTTCATGCGGATCGCGACGGAGAGTCATCGCCGCAACGTGGAATTTTTTATCGTCCTGAAGTTGAATATGGGGCGCGCCCCGCCCGGCGAGTATGTCGTCACGTACAAGCTGCACGATATTGCGAGCGACAAGACGGCGAGCTTTGAGATGCCGTTCAAGCTCGTCGCCTCGTGAGCGCCTTGTCAGCGCTTCGCGCCCTCCTCTAACCTCCGCTTTGGGCATTCGAGAGAAGGAGCACGCCAATGCCGCGAATCCTCGTCATCCACGGCGCCGGCATGAACATGCGCGGCAAGGTGCAGACCGAGATCTTCGGTCCGATGACCCTGCCGCAATATGACGAGCGGATCCGCGGTTACGCCGCCGAATTCGGGCTCGAGGTCGAGATCTTCCACTCGAACATCGAGGGCGAGGTGGTCAACAAGATCTACGAGGCAAACGACCGCGGCATCGATGCGGCGATCTTCAACCCGGCCGCCTTTGGCACCGGGTATCCGGCGCTTGTCGCCGCGCTCTCGCAGGTCAAGTTCCCGACGATCGAGG
>VAZF01000267.1 GCA_005888425.1 Alphaproteobacteria bacterium | reverse complement strand
CTCGAGCGGGCCATTAAGACTGCCACCGATCATTTCGGCGGGCTGCATGTCCTGCACAACAATGCCGGCGGCTCGACCGCTGTGGACGACACCGCCGTCGAGGCGCCGCTCGACGAGTTCTGGCGCGCGATCAAGCTCGATCTCTACGGCACGTTTCTCGGCTGCCGGTTCGGGATCCCCGCTCTGATCAAATCGGGCGGCGGCTCGGTCATCAACATGTCGTCGAATGTCGCGCTGATGGGCGTCCCGGGGCGTGACTGCTACACCGCGGCAAAGGGCGGCATCGCCGCGATCACCCGCTCGCTGGCGGTCGCCTATGCGGCGCAGAAGGTGCGCGTGAATGCGATCGCGCCGTCGGCGACGATGACCGAGCGGGTCAAAAGGCTCGTCGCCGGCAACCCTGCGCTGACCAAGCTCGCCGACTCGCATTTGTTGGGGCTGATCGAGCCGGAGGACATCGCCGGGATGGCGCTCTATCTGGCGAGCGACGATTCGCGCATGGTCACCGGTCAGGTATTGCCGGTCGATAGCGGCGTGACGATCTCGTGAAACCGCCGCCGAGCGACCATATCACTCGCAACAGCGGATTTTCGGGGCAGGCACGATGAGCGAGCAGCCAAAAGGGATCGACTGGAAGACCAACGGCGTCAAGGTGATCCCGGGCGATCAGCTCGACACCAACACGCCCCAGACGCCCGGCATGAACCGCGCGGCCGCGATCAATTTCGCCCGGGTCGGGGCGCAGAAGATCTGGGCCGGCACGGTCCATATCCATGCCAATGCCAAGACGGGCGCGCATCACCATGGCGCGCTCGAAAGCGTCATTTATGTCCTGAAGGGGCGGGCGCGGATGCGCTGGGGCGAGCATCTCGAATATGTCGCCGAGGCCAATCCCGGCGATTTCATTTTCATCCCGCCCTATGTGCCGCACCAGGAGATCAATGCCTCAACCGACGAAACCTTGGAATGCGTGCTGGTGCGCAGCGACAACGAGGCGGTTGTCGTCAATCTCGATATCGAGCCGGTCGAAAAGCCGGAAGAGGTACGGTGGATCGACCCGATCCACCGCCACGGCTAGGACAGGCCGAGCCCGTTCTTACGCCGCCGGGCGCAGCGCGTCGAACACGAGACGGTCGGGCGGAAAGGTGATCGTCGCGCGGGTGCCGGCATTGGGGGCGCTCTCCAGCCTCAGAGTGCCGCCGTGTAATTCCATGATCGCCTTGACCAGCGGCAGGCCGAGGCCGCTGCCCTGCTGCGAGCCGGGTTTCGGTGCGCGCACCTGTTCCAGTGCTTCGAGCACGCGGCTCATCCGCTCTGGCGACATCCCGACCCCGCTATCCGCGACCGTGATGGCGAGGCCGCTTTCGCGGTCGGCTCGGCAGATCAGTTCGACGGCGCCGCCCGATGGGGTGAACTTGATTGCCTTGATGACGAGGTGCGACAGCGTGCGCCGGGTCTTCGCCTGATCGGCGCGCAATGCCGGCAGCTCCGACGGCAGCTCCATGTTGAGGGTAACGCCGGCGGCCTGTAGCCGCCCGCTCATCAAACGAGCGAGCGAGCGCAGCATGTCGCGGGGATCGAACAAATTCTCGTCGAGCTCGAGCTTGCCGGCCCCGGCCTGAGACAGGTCGAGGATATCGTTGATGACGCCCAAGAGATGCGAGCCGTTGCGGTGGATATCCGCGACACAGGCACGATACTTGTCGTTCGGCAACGGACCGAGCACCTCGGACAACATCATCTCGGAAAATCGGATGATCGCCTTCAGAGGCGTGTGAAGTTGATGGCTGATATTGGCCAGGAAGGACGCTCCCGCCTGGTTGGCCGCCACCGCCTGCTCACGCGCGGCCTCGCGCTCGCGGATGCGACGGTAATGGCTCAGCGACATCCAAAACCCGACGCCGGCGATCAGAACGAAGATGGCCAGCGCGATGACGGTCGCTTGCCACCGCAGGTCATGCACAAACTCGCCAACCGGCGCATCGATCGAGAACGCCCCCATCACATCGTTCAGCTGCCAATGCAGATCAGGCTGCAATTTGTTGTGGCAATCGACGCAACTGGGCTCGCGCGCAATCGACGGATAGACCGTACGGAAGACCTGCTCGCCTCCGATGGCGACAAATTGCGAGACCGGCGCGGGGTCGGCGCGGCCAACAAACGACTCGATGGTCGCCGCCATCTTCGCATCGGCCGGCGGGGTTGCGATCGAGCGGCCGGCGCGGCCGATCCAGTGCAGCCGCAGCGCATTGGCGGCACCGTGCGTCTTGTTGAAGAGCTCGATCGAATGCGCCCGGAACGTCGCCGGGACCGGCGCGCTGTCGGCGCCCAATTGCAGCCGCAGGTTCGAGTAGTTGCTGACAAAGGCGTCCACCAGCTCGAGGGCGGTACCTTTCTCGTCGTTCTTGCTTGCGACATAGGCGTCGAGGCTGATCTTGTAAAAACCGCAGCCCGCGATGACCGCCAGGATCGTCGCGAAGGTCAGAATGACGATCCAGCCGAAGCCTTCTCGCGATTCCAGAAAGGCGATTGCCGCGGCACGCCGGGTCATCGGTCTCGTCTCGTCTGCGCCCGCCCTCGAATAGCCCGGAGATCGCTAACATTCGGTGAAAATGCCGCTGATCGCGGGCTTGTGACGGAGGTTTACCCTCCGGAGCTCGGAGCCAGCCTGATCCGGATTCGGGCATCCTCGGCTACGACGATCGCGCCCGCTTCCAATGCCGCGGCGGCAGTCGATAGCACAGCACGAAGCCGTTCCTGAAGATGCCGCCGGGTCGTCAGCCGCAGCCTGAGCAGTATCGCACCTGCTCCTGCGTCTCTTAGGAGTCCGGCGACCTCGCCGAAGTCGAGATCGAAGGTAACCACGATGCGCCCGTCCGCCGCTGCACGGGCGAATATCTCGCTGTCTGGAGCGCCGCTCAAACCGAGATCACGGACATGAAGCGCATCGTGACCTTCGGACCGCAGCCAATTCGCGACCGATGGCGGAAGGTTCATGTCGAGCAGCAGACGCATCTCGGAGACTCAGACCGAGATGACCTCCTCCCGTGTGAGCCATGCGGCGTAGGCAAGGGCCTGCCGGATGTCGTCGCGTTCGAGATCAGGATAGTCGTTCAGAATGTCATCCCAGCTCACGCCCTCAGCGACAAGCGAGACGATCATCGGCCCGGCGGCCATGCCGTCATTGCACCTTTTTTTTTGCCTCGCCATGCCTGCTCCATTGCTCCGGCCTCATCATAGCAGAAGAGTTGCTAATTGTGCCCGATGAAGCGGGGCAGGGCGCGCCCCACGCGCGCCAGAAAGCGGGCGCAGCGGGCGGGGGGCGCGGCGTCGATGTTGGAGAGCGCCAGAAATATCCAGCGG
>VAZF01000266.1 GCA_005888425.1 Alphaproteobacteria bacterium | reverse complement strand
TTTGTCGCTCGGTTGCCGAGGGCGAGTTCGTACTCGCATTTGGATTGATGGGTCTCGGGCGCGTCGATGCCCTCGAGCCTGATTTTCAGCCCGCCATAATAGATCGTGTCGCCATCGACCACGCACTGCATCCGGTTCCCTCGGCCGCACAGCGTGAACTGGCCCTCACCGACGGTAGGCAGTGCAAGCCGATCCGGCAGAATGTTCAGGTCAAGCCCCTCCTTCACACAGATCGCGGCGAGGATGCCGAAAAGGATAACCAGACGGATCGTTGCGACGCGGGACACCTCCTGTCGCTTCGATCGATAGGATGAGAAAAATCGGCGTCGCCGATCGTCGGGCTGAAAGCGGCGCGCCGATCGGTATAGCGGTACCCACGTCATGGCCATCGCTCCGCAGCAGCGTTGCGACAGCCTGCGAGCAATGGGAAAACGGAAAGTTAAGTTCGATCCATGCGTCAATCGAAAGCACGAATATTACAGGCTATTTCCGAACAATGTTCGGCGGGTCCCGCAGCTATTCTAGTTCTGCATGCCGTCCAAGGGCCGCCATTTGCGGTTCGATTTGATGAGCGGCGCGACCTCGCGGGCGAATTCGTCATCGACCGTGTATTCGTAGCAGCGGATGCGCTCGGCATTCGGGTAGGCGGCGTCGATCGCCACCAGCGCCTCCCTCAGTGTTGCGAAATCGCCGGTGAATTGCAGCCGGCTGTTCCACACGCCCTTCGCCGCGCGCGTCAGCATCCCACGCGTCGGCATATCAGTCTCCGGCACCCGGTCGAGATAGGCGGTGAGCTCGATCGTGACCGCGCCCTCGTCGCGCGTCTCATCGCGTGTGATCTCGACCCGAAACGTCTCGTAGCTCATCTCCTCACATTAGCGAGAGGCGGCATTTCTCGTAATCAAAAGAAGAGGGGCCGCTCCTTTCGGAGCGGCCCCAATCGTGGATCCCGGATCAAGTCCGGGATGACGGGTTCGCGGCCTTGCCGTGACCCGTCAGCTGTGCCAGCGGAACTGCTGCGCCTTACGCTGCGAGCCCTGGCTGAGCTTGATGTTGACCAATGCCGGGCCCGGGAAGTTCATCGCTTCGTCGAGCGCGCCGCGCACGTCCTTCGGATCCTCGACATAGAAGCCCTTGCCGCCAAAGGCGTCCATCATGCGATCGTAACGGGCGCCATAGATCAGCGTGTTCGGCCGCATGTTGAGCATCGGGTTCTTCGGGATTTCCGGCATGCCCGGCCCGATGCCGCCATTGTTGAGCACGACGATCTTGGCCGGCATGCCGTAGCGGCACAGCGTCTCCATCTCCATGCCGGAGAAGCCGATCGCCGAGTCGCCCGAGACGTGGACGACCGGCCGGTCGGGATGCACGACGCAGGAGGCGACGACGAGACCGAGCCCGACGCCCATCGTGCCGTAGCTGCCGGCGTTCATGTAGGAGCGGGGATTTTCGAGCGGCATCATCGTGCCGCCGATATCCATCGTGCCGGCGCCCTCGCTGCACAGGACGACGTCCTTCGGCAGCCACTCGCGGATGTCGCGGAACAGCCGGTAATAGCCGCCGGGCGAGGAGTCGTCATCGATTTGCGGCTTGATCATCGCCGCGTTCTCTTCCGACTTCTTCGAAATTGCCTGACGCCACGGCGAGCTTTGCGGGTGGAACCACTGGCGCCCGGCAAGCGCCTGGTTGAGTTGCTGCATGATGGCCTTGCCGTCGCCGAGCAGCGCCACCTCGGCGGGTTTGTTCTGATGCATCGACTCGGCGTTGATGTCGAGCTGGATCACCCGGACGTTCGGGCTGTAGCGCGGCGCCAGGCCGAAATGCAGGATCCAGTTGAAGCGAGCGCCCATCAGGAAGACGACGTCAGCCTGCTGCAACGCGAGCGTGCGCGCCGCGCCAGCCGATAGCGGGTGGTCGTCGGGCATGATGCCCTTGCCCTTGGGGGTGCGCACGAACGGCACCTGGATCTTCTCCAGGAAGGCGCGCACCTCTTCAGTGGCGCCCGAATACGCCATGCCCTGGCCGAGCAGGACGAGCGGACGCTCGGCCGACTGCAGCACGTCGAGCGCCTTCTCGATGTCCTGCGGCATTGCCTGGGTGCGCGGCGGCTCGGGGCATTTCTGCACCTGCACGACCTGGTCGGTGTCGCACGAGCCGGTGATGATGTCGTCGGCGATATCGAGATAGCTCGAGCCGGGCCGGCCGTAGATCGACTGGCGAACCGCCATCTCGACATAGAACGGGATGCGGTTGACGTGCTCGATCGCATGCGCCCATTTGCTGACGGGGGTCGCCGCCAATACCTGGCGCTCCTCCTGGAACGCGCCCATGCCGTTGCGGAACGTCTCCGAGGCGCCGCCGATCAGGATCATCGGCCAGCAATTCTGCTGCGCGTTGGCGAGGCCGGCGAGGCCATGGATGACGCCGGGGCCGGTCACGACGATGCACGAGCCCGGCCGGCCGGTCAGGAAGCCGACGGCGCCGGCCGCATAGGACGCGGCCTGCTCGTTGCGCATGCCAATATAGGGCAGACCGACCTTCTGCGCCGCCTCGGCGATTGGCCCGACCGGGAAACCGACGACGCCGAACATGTATTCGACGCCCTGCTCCTTGAGGCTCTTCGCCAGCAGATCGGCGCCTTTGATTTCAGCCATATTCTCTCTCCTGTCAGTTACGAGCAATCCTTGGGGGGCGGACGCCGACCGATGGGCGACGCGCGGTCGGCCGATGATCGAAGAATGCCTCGGGCGGCACCTTACGGGATTCTGACCGGCGTTCAAATCCCCAGTTCAGCGGGCCGGTGTGCATGAAAAGCAGGGCGTTTCGCTTGCCGATTGGGTGCCGCGGGCGCACCATCGCGCGAACGAGCATTGCCAAACCGGGGGTCGCCATGAGGACGAGCCAGGACCGTATCCTGACCACGCATGTCGGCAGCCTGCCCCGCCCGCTGGAATTGCGTCACCTGCTGGTCGCCAAGGACAAGGGCGAGCCTTACGACAGGGCGGAGCTCGAGCGGCAGACCCGCGATGCGGTCCTCGCGATCGTGCGCCGCCAAGCGGCGACCGGCGTCGATATCGTCAATGATGGCGAGATGTCGAAACCGGGCTATTCGACCTATGTCGCCGACCGCCTGTCCGGGTTTGCCGGGCACGAGCCGGCAAAGGCGCGCCTCGACACGCGCGACCACCCGAGTTTCATGGCGGCCTACGAGCGGATGACCGGCGCCAATGTGGCGCGCCGCTCGGTCTGCGTCGGGCCGATCGCGGTCAGGGACCGCGAGCCCCTCAACCAGGACATCGCCAATTTGCGCGACGCGCTCGCCCAGGTCAGCGTCGCCGAAGGCTTCATGACCGCCGCCTCGCCCGGTCTCGTGCCGGTGTTTCAGAACAACCGCCATTACCCCTCTCACGAGGCCTATGTCGAGGCGATCGCCGCGGCGATGCAGGAGGAATACGAGGCGATCGTCGAGGCCGGTTTTGTCCTGCAGCTCGATTGCCCGGACCTGGCCATGGCGCACCACACCTCCTTCCAGGATCTGAACGAGGCTGATTTCCTGAAGCGCGCCGCCTTCCATGTCGAGGTCCTGAACCACGCTCTGCGCAATGTCCCGGCGGACCGCTGCCGCATCCACATCTGCTGGGGCAATTACGAGGGGCCGCACGACCACGACATCGATTTCGCGAAGGTCGCACCGATCCTGGTCAAGGCGAAGCCGATGGCGCTCGTCGTCGAAGCCGCCAACCCGCGCCATGCGCATGAATGGCGCGTCTGGCAGGACGTAAAGCTCCCCGACGACAAGATCCTGATCCCCGGCGTGCTCGACACCTCCACCAATTATGTCGAGCATCCCGAGCTGATCGCCGAGCGCCTCTGCCGCTTCGCCGACCTCGTCGGGCGCGAGCGGGTTATCGCCGGCAGCGATTGCGGCTTTGGCACCTTTGCCGGATACGGCAAGCTCGACCCCGATATCTCGTTCAAGAAATTGCGCGCGATGGTCGAGGGCGCGGCGCTCGCATCAAAGCGCCTCTGGTAAGTCTCCGGCGGGCATCGGTCAACCGCCCGCCGCGAGGTCGATTACCTTGGCGGCGCGGCCCGCGTCTGCGGCTTGTGCTTCGGGTGTTCCCCGAGCGCACGCAATCTTTGGTTGATGCCGCTTTTCTTCAGAAACCA
>VAZF01000265.1 GCA_005888425.1 Alphaproteobacteria bacterium | reverse complement strand
TCCCCGGTTGCACGTGCTCGATTCGACCGATCCGGCGCAGATACGCCATCTTGACAGCACGATCGATATCGCGCGCACCCTGTTCATCGTTTCCAGCAAATCTGGCAGCACGCTCGAACCCAATATCTTCAAGCAATATTTCTGGGAGCGCGCCAAAGCGGCGCTCGGTGAAGCGGACGCGGCACAGCATTTCATCGCGATCACCGACCCGGGTTCGGCGCTCGAAAAATCGGCGCAGAAAGAGAAATTCCGCGCGGTGTTCCACGGCGTGCCGACAATCGGCGGGCGCTATTCGGTGTTATCCGATTTCGGCATGGTGCCGGCCGCGGCGAGCGGCATCGCGGTGCGGCCGTTCCTCGAACGGACCGCCGCAATGGTGCGCTCCTGCGCCGCCAGCGCTCCACCGGTCGAGAACCCGGGGATCGTGCTTGGCGCGATCCTTGGCTCGGCGGCGCGCCTCGGCCGCGACAAGCTGACCGTGATCGCCTCGCCGGGGGTTGCCTCGCTCGGCGCCTGGCTTGAGCAGCTGCTGGCGGAATCGACCGGCAAGCTTGGCCGCGGCATCGTCCCGCTCGACGGCGAGCCGGTCGGCGCCCCGGCGGTTTACGGCAGCGACCGGCTGTTCGCGTATCTGCGCCTCGCCGCCGATCAGGACTCCGAGCACGAGCAGGCCGTCGCCGCGTTGGAAGCGGCCGGGCAGCCGGTCGTGCGCATCACCGTTTCGGACAAATTGCAGCTCGGCCAGGAATTCTTCCGCTGGGAGATGGCGACCGCGGTGGCCGGCTCGGTGCTCGGCATCAACCCGTTCGATCAGCCCGATGTCGAAGCGCAAAAGATCAAGACTCGCGAATTGACTGCCGCCTATGAGAAAATCGGAAAATTGCCGCCGGAGGAGCCGTTCTTCACCGCCGACGGCATCGCGCTTTACGCCGATCCCGAGAATGCCGCCGCGCTGAAACCGCAGGCGACAAGTCTTGCCGCGACCCTGAAAGCCCATCTCGCCCGGGTGCACGCCGGCGACTATGTCGCTCTGCTTGCCTATATCGAGCGCAACCCGGCCCATGCCGAGATATTGCAGCGGTTGCGGCGGATGATCCGCGACCGCAGCCGCGCCGCGACCTGCCTCGGCTTCGGGCCGCGCTTCCTGCATTCGACCGGTCAGGCCTACAAGGGTGGCCCGAATACCGGCGTCTTTCTGCAGATGACGTGTGACATTGCCGAGGATCTGCCGGTGCCGGGACAGCGCTACAGCTTTGGCATCGTCAAGGCGGCGCAGGCGCGCGGCGATTTCGACGTATTGGCCGAACGCGGCCGCCGGCTGTTGCGGGTGCATCTCCCGGCCAATGTCGAGGGCGGTCTGCGTACTTTCGCTGCCGCGCTCGAAAAAGCGCTTCAATAGCGGCTCAGAACGGAGACAGCTCGATGCAGCTTGGCATGATCGGCCTTGGCCGGATGGGCGGCAACATCGTGCGCCGGCTAATGCGCGGCGGGCACAGCTGCGTCGTCTATGACAAGAGCGCCGATGCGGTGCGCGGACTCGCCGGCGAGGGTGCGGCGCCGAGCCGCGATCTCGCTGACTTCGTGCATCAGCTCGATAAGCCGCGCGCGGTCTGGGTCATGCTGCCGGCTGGCGCGATTACCCATGCGACGATCGTCGAACTGGCCGACCTCCTCGAAAAGGGCGACACCCTGATCGATGGCGGCAACTCGTTCTTCCAGGACGATGTCCGCCATGCCGAGATGCTGAATGCGAAAGGCATCCGCTATCTCGATGTCGGGACCAGCGGCGGCATCTGGGGTCTCGAACGCGGCTATTGCATGATGATCGGCGGCGATCGGGACGCGGCCGATCATCTCGACCC
The DNA here is from genome assembly GCA_005888425.1 of Alphaproteobacteria bacterium. Taxonomy (GTDB): domain Bacteria; phylum Pseudomonadota; class Alphaproteobacteria; order ATCC43930; family CGMCC-115725; genus DATARH01. Next base: position 3,249 of record VAZF01000265.1, on the reverse strand, counting down.
GATTTTCGCGGCATTGGCGCCGGGGCGCGGCACGATCCCTGCAACACCGGGCCGGCAGGGACGCGATCCCCGCGTCGAGCAGGGCTACATGTATTGCGGGCCGGCGGGTTCCGGCCATTTCGTCAAGATGGTGCATAACGGCATCGAATACGGGCTGATGCAGGCCTTCGCGGAAGGCTTTGATATCCTGCGCAACGTCAATACGCCGGCGGTGCCGGAAAACCGCCGCTACAAGCTCGATCTGGCCGATGTCGCCGAAGTCTGGCGGCGCGGCAGCGTGGTGTCGTCCTGGCTGCTCGATCTGAGCGCGATCGCCCTCGCCGAGGATGCCGACCTGCGCGAATTCTCCGGGCATGTCGAGGATTCCGGCGAGGGCCGCTGGACGATCCAGGCGGCTATCGAGCAGGCCGTCCCGGCCGAGGTGCTGTCGGCCGCGCTCTACACCCGCTTCCGCTCGCGCCAGGACCACACCTTCGCGGAGAAAATCCTGTCCGCCATGCGCAAGCAGTTCGGCGGGCATCAAGAGCCGCCCAAGGGCTAAGGCCAAAAGGATAGGGCATGGATCTCCGCCTCGATGGGCCGCCGGGCCGTACGGCACGTGCCGTTCAGGGCCCGCCCTGCGCGATGGTCATCTTCGGGTCGAGCGGTGATTTGACAAAGCGCCTGCTGATCCCGGCGCTCTACAATCTCGCCAAGGCCGGCCGGCTCTCGGACAAATTCGCGCTGATCGGGGTCGACCGCACCGACCGGTCGCACGAGGAATTTCGCGCCTATTTGGCCGAGGGCGTCCGCAGCTTTGTCTCGGACACCGGCACGGGTCCGGTGACCGCGCCATTCGATGCGCGGGCCTGGGAATTTCTCGCCGCGCGGATGACGCATCTGAAGGGCGACGTTACCGATCCCGAAATGTACGACCGTCTCGCGCAGGCGCTCAAAGAGGCGGAGAGCGAGCACGGCACCGCCGGCAATGTCGTGTTCTACCTTGCCGTCGCGGCCTCGCTGTTCGGCCCGGTCGTCGAGCGGCTCGCGGCGGCCGGCCTGACCCGCGAAGAGAACCAGCATTGGCGCCGGGTCATCATCGAAAAGCCGTTTGGCCACGACCTTGAATCCGCGCGGGCGCTCGATGCCCGCTTGGCGAAGGTCCTGTCCGAGGATCAGATCTACCGGATGGACCATTTCCTCGGTAAGGAGACGGTGCAGAACATCATGGTCCTGCGCTTTGCCAACGGCATCTTCGAGCCGCTGTGGAACCGGGACCATATCGATCATGTCCAGATCACCGTCGCCGAAACCGTCGGGGTCGAGCGGCGGGCCGGGTTCTACGAGGAGACCGGCGCGTTGCGCGACATGGTGCCGAACCATGTCTTTCAGCTGTTGAGCCTGACCGCGATGGAGCCGCCCAACTCCTTTGCCGCCGACGCGGTGCGGACCGAGAAGGACAAGGTGCTGGAGGCGGTGATCCCGCTTGACGACAACGATGTGCGCCGCAACGTCGTGCGCGGGCAATACACTGCCGGCGTCGTGCGTGGCCAGCCGGTCAAGGCGTATCGCGAGGAGGAGGGTGTCGCGCCGGACAGCATGACCGAAACCTACGTCGCGCTGCGCCTCGGCATCGACAATTGGCGCTGGGCCGGCGTGCCGTTCTATATGCGCACCGGCAAAGCCTTGACCCGCCGCACGACCGAAATCGCGATCCAGTTCAAGCAGGTGCCGTTCGCGCTGTTCCGCGACACGCCGGTCGAGACGTTAACCCCGAATGTGCTCGTCATGCAGATCCAGCCGGATGAGGGGATCTCGCTGCAATTCGGCGCCAAGCGGCCCGGCCCCGACATCCATCTCGGCGCGGTGCGGATGGATTTCCGCTATCGCGACTACTTCAACACCGACCCGAGCACCGGCTACGAGACCCTGGTCTACGACTGCATGATTGGCGACCCGATCCTTTTTCAGCGCGCCGACAGCGTCGAAGCCGGCTGGGCGGTGGGAGCAGCTGCTGTGGCGCGCCGGCCGCCAATGGCGCCCGATCGCCTGACATGAATTTGCCGGCATGAAAAAGCCGATCATCGTTGCGCCCTCGATCCTCTCGGCCGATTTCGCGCGGCTTGGCGAAGAGGTGAACGCGGTGGTCGCCGCCGGCGCCGATTGGATCCATGTCGATGTGATGGATGGCCGCTTCGTGCCCAATTTGACGATCGGGCCGGTCGTCGTCGAGGCGGTACGGCATGTCACGTCAAAGCCGCTCGACGTGCATCTGATGATCGTCGAGCCCGAGCGCTATCTTGACGCCTTCGCGCATGCTGGCGCCGACCATTTGCTCGTGCATTGCGAGCCGGGCTCGACAATCCACCTGCACCGGACGCTGTCCCAGATCCGCGATCTCGGCAAGGTGGCCGGCGTGGTGCTGAACCCGGGAACATCGCTGACGCAGATCGAGGAGGTGCTCGATCTTTGCGACATCATTCTGTTGATGAGCGTCAACCCCGGCTTTGGCGGCCAGAGCTTTCTGCCCTCGGTCTTGCCGAAAATCCGCACGCTGCGGAAACTGTGTGACGCGCGCGGGCTCGATCCAATCATCGAGGTCGATGGCGGGATCAGCGGCGTCAATGCCTGGGAGGTCATCGACGCTGGCGCCACGGCGATCGTCGCGGGGTCGGCGGTATTCGGCGCGGCCGATTACGCCGACGCGATCATGGCGATCCGCCAGTCCGCGGCGCCGCGAGGCTCGCACTAATGGCGGATCGCGACGAGCTGAAACGCGCCGCCGCGGAACGCGCCGTTGAATTCGTCGAAAGCGGCATGGTGCTGGGGCTTGGCACCGGCTCGACCGCGGCCTTCTTCGTCGAAGCGCTGGCCGCCCGCGTCGGCCAAGGCCTGTCGGTGATCGCCATTCCGACATCGGAGCGCACCGCGGCGCAGGCGCGCCGGCTCGGCATTCCGCTCGCGAGCTTTGCCGAGCACCGGCAGATCGATCTCGCGGTCGATGGCGCCGATGAAGTGCAGCGCACGACGTTGGATCTTATCAAGGGACGCGGCGGCGCGCTGCTCCGCGAGAAAATCGTCGCCGCAGCGAGCCGCCGGTTCATCGTCATCGTCGATGATGACAAGCTCGTCGACCGACTCGGCACGACGGGGCCGCTGCCGGTCGAGGTCGCGCAGTTCGGCTGGCAGGCAACGGCCGATGCGCTCGAACGGCTTGATTGCCGCCCCGAACTGCGCCGCACCGGCGCCGGCCAATCCTTCCTGACGGAC
>VAZF01000264.1 GCA_005888425.1 Alphaproteobacteria bacterium | reverse complement strand
ACCAGCATGTGAGCCCCCCGGCGTCGGACGGCGGTCGCCTCGTACCGGGCTCCTGCCGCTGTGGCTATGCTGCAATCAGGGCACTGACGAGGCAAGCCCGGACAGCGGAGGGACACGCCGGGGTTAACACAAGTTGTCGCGGCTGAGATGGGGATCGCCTATGGGTGGCCTGCGTACAACCACATCATCGCGCAATTTAGGGAAATGCGGCGCCTGACCCTCGTTGTGTTCGAGTGCCGCGCCAACGGCCGGCAACCGAAGCGGCCGGGGGTAAAAGCCGCAGACGCGCCGGCTTCAGGGAGGGAAAGGCGCCTACCTTGCAACCGGCGGGAAATTTTGCAAAATCTCGACCCATGACGAATCTGTCGGCCGTGACCAAGGGCCGTACGCAAAAAACGCCTGCGACGCCCGGCCCGGCAACACGGGGACCGGCGACACTGGGCGACGTGCTGTATGCCAAATCCAAGGCGCCGGTGCCGGAGCAGGATTGGGCGACGCTTGTCCGATCGATGGCGGCGGGCGACCAGCTCGCTCTGCACACCCTCTACGAGATGGCTCATCGCATGGTCTTTACGTTGATCATGCGAATCACGGCAAACCGGGAAACCGCCGAAGAGCTCACCATCGACGTCTTCCATGACGTCTGGCGGCGCGCGTCGCGTTACGACGCCGCGAACGGCACGGTGCTCGGCTGGATTATGAACCAGGCGCGCTCGCGGGCCATCGACCGCCTGCGCTTCGAGAGCCGACAAAAGCGCAGCCCCGGCGACGATGCGGAGCCGCTGGCCGAGATCGCGGCCGAGCCGCGCGACGCCTTGGAGCTGCGCGCGGAGGCCCAGTCGCTCCGCGTCGCGTTGGCGACGCTCACACCGAACGAGCGCCAAGCGATCGAAACGACGTTCTTCGGCGGGCTTACGCATGCCGAAGCCGCAGCGCGGCTGAACCAGCCGCTCGGCACCATCAAGACACGCATTCGTTCGGGACTGCACAAGCTACGACGCGCGCTGGCCGCGGAAAGCCAGCGCTGAGTATCTAAGGCGCGCCCGTACCCCGCTCAAACGTTAGCGGCAAGCGTAGCGAAGTACCCGGTATCGACGCGCAGCTTGCCTTGCTGCCGGCCGGCTGAAGGCGCTGCCTTCGCCCCGCCCACCTCGGACCAATCCAAAAGCTCGCTTTTGGCGTTTTTCGGGTATGCAAACCTCGCATCCCCGCGACACCAGGCAAGCAATGGATGACCCGAGCTCAGACCTGAACCGTTGTGAAAGGGCCGAGCTGGCGTGCGCCTACGCCCTGCAGGCCCTGCCTGCAGGCGAAGTGCCCGCGATCGAGGCGCACCTCGCCTCGTGCCCGCACTGCCAGCGCGAGGTGGCGAGCCTCCGCCCGATCATCGACAGGTTCGTCTCCTGGCCCACCGATGTGCTGCGTCCGACGACATCGCTGCAGGCGCGTCTTGCGCGTCGTATCGCCGAGCAGACGGGGAAGCCACCGGTGCTGCCGCCGGCGCGCCAGGGCGAGCAAACTTGGTCCGAGCCGGAATGGGAACAAGTCGCGCCCGGGATCGAATGCAAGCTGCTGGCGACCGATACCGATAGGCACCGGGTCAGCATGCTGGTGCGCCTCGCGCCGGGCGCCAGCTACCCTGCGCATACCCATGCCGGTGTCGAAGAGCTGCATCTTCTCGACGGCGAATTGTGGATCGACGAGAAGAAGCTCTTCCCGGGCGACTACAATTACGGTGCGCCCGGAGCGGGCGACGAGCGCGTCTGGAGCGAGACGGGCTGCACCTGCGTCCTCGTGACCAGCATCAAGGACGTGCTGCGCTGATCATGGCGAAGCTGGTCCCAGGAATCGGGGCAGGTCATGCGGCCGGCCCGGCATCGGTGACATCGCGGAGAAATCTTTGCATGACGCCCGACGATAACGGCTTGCGGCATTCGATAGGGCGCACGAGCGCCTTCATGCGGATGGCTGCGATCGAATTGCGGCGCATCGCGGAAAGCGATCTCGGACTCGCCGACGAGCTGCGCCGGATCGCCGACCAGCTCGACGCCGATGCCGACGACCTGGAACAAAGCGCGGGCCCCGGAACTCGCTGATTTCTGTTGGGCGATTCTGGCGCCGTTCCCGCGGCGCCTTCCCCTTAAGTCGACGGCTGCAGTCGAGAACAAAAAAACGAGAGCCGGTAACCGGATGCCGCTCTAACACAAGTTGTCGCGCGCTCGGTGGGGATCCCCTATTCTGGCCAGACATAAAAAAGGAAACGGGGTGAATGGCCCCGAATGGCTGTGGGGAGACGGGACGAATGGCGGCGGACGACAATGGTTTGCGGCGGTCGGCGGGCCGCACGATCGCGTTTATGCGCCTCGCAGCGATCGAATTGCGGCGCATCGCGGAACGCGACCCCGATCTCGCGATCGAATTGCGGCGCATCGCGGAACGCGACCCCGATCTCGCCGGCGAATTGCGGCGCATCGCCGACCAGCTGGACGCCGATGCCGACGATTTGGAGCGGACGGCTCGCCCGGGCGGGCCGTAATCTATCCCGCTGTATCTGGAGGCGCGCCGCCATCGAGCTGAGCGGCCATCGTCTCGAAGCGCTCCGCCAAGTTCAATAATTCGCGGCGCGTACCGGAAAATCGGGTCTGCCGCGCCAACTGCCGCAGCTTCGCGGCGGTGTCGCGCAATTCTTCGGCGCTTCGTTGTACGTCTTCATCGACCATTCCCGTCTCCGAAGGAGGCCACCGAACAATGCGCTGCGCAGACATAATGCGCTGCGGGTGCGCGGAGTTCCGCACACCCAGAGCCTGCCATGTCATCGCGCCTGTTACAATCGAACTAAGGGACGCATCGGCCGAGGGAGAACGCCCGCCAAATCGGCACGGACGGATCGCGCCGAGGTTGGGCGGCGCGCCTGAGCGCGTTGTAAGCCGGCTGCCGCGGCCCTATTTTCGGCCAAACGCCGCTATCCCAAATGCCGCTATCCCAAATGCCGCTATCCAGGTGATCCCGTGACAGCATCTTATCTGCCGCCTCTGGCGTCCTATCCGACGACCCGTTTGCGCCGCAACCGGCGCGACCCCTGGTCGCGGAAGCTCGTTGCCGAACACGTCCTGACCGCCGCGGACCTGATCTGGCCGGTCTTTGTGCATGACGAAGAAGGTCGGGCGCCTGTGCCGTCGATGCCCGAAGTGTACCGGATGTCCCTTTCGGCGCTGGTCGACGCGGCCGGCGAGGCCGCCGCGCTCGGCATCCCGACAATCGCGGTATTCCCGGCGATCGAGCCCGCCCTGAAGGACCCGGACGGGCATGAGGCGGTCAACCCCGACAACCTCGTCTGCCGCGCCGTCGCGGCGGTGAAAAAGGCGCTCCCGGAGCTCGGCGTCTTGTGCGACGTGGCGCTCGACCCGTTCACCTCGCACGGCCATGACGGGGTGATCCGCGACGGCTACGTCGTGAACGACGAGACCGTCGCGATCCTGCAGCGCCAGGCGGTGATCCAGGCCGAGGCCGGGTGCGACATCATCGCGCCCAGCGATATGATGGACGGGCGGGTCGGCGCGGTCAGAAAAGCGCTGGACGAGGCCGGCTACGACCGCGTCAGGATCATGTCCTACGCGGCGAAATACGCCTCGTGCTTCTTCGCGCCGTTCCGCGACGCGGTCGGATCGGCGACAGCGCTCGGCAGCGCCGACAAGCGCACCTATCAGATGGACCCGGCGAATGGCGACGAAGCGTTGCGGGAAGTCGCGCTCGACATTGCCGAGGGCGCCGACATGGTCATGGTGAAGCCCGGCCTGCCCTATCTCGATGTGTTGCGCCGGGTAAAGGACGCCTTCCGCATGCCGACCTTCGGCTCCTCTGCTTCAAGCGCGCCGGCGCCGACGGCATCCTAAGCAATTTCGCGGTCGAGGCCGCCAAGCGCCTCAAGGCCGGGTGACGCCGCGATCTGAACGAGCGCCTTAGCGCCGGCGGAATGGTTTTTGCGTGCGCCCGTTTGCGTGAGCGCAATTCGACCGCGTCCTCGCGGGGAAAAGCCTCGGCATGCAAATCCGGCTCGGCTACGAATTAATCTATGACTGTCCGCAGCCGACGCCGATGCTGCTGATGTTGAACGTCCACTACACCCGCGTCTCGGACCTGGTCGAGCCCGACCACCTCGTCACCACCCCGGCGGTGCCGATCCGCGGCTACCGCGACGGTTTTGGCAATTGGTGCAGCCGCATCGTCGCGCCGGCGGGACAGACCCGGCTGACGACCAACGCGATCATCAAGGATACCGGCGAGCCGGATGTCATCGCCGTCGACGCGCCGCAGCACACCTTGCCGGATTTGCCCGATGACGCGCTGGTGTTCCTCCTCGGCAGCCGCTACTGCGAGACCGACCGGCTTGCCGATGTCGCCTGGTCGCTGTTCGGCAAGACCCCGCTCGGCTGGGGCCGGGTCCAGGCGATCTGCGACTTTGTTCACCAGCACATCGCCTTTGGCTACGAGCACGCGCGTGCCAGCCGAACCGCCTGGGAAGCCTATTGCGACCGCACCGGCGTCTGCCGCGATTTTGCCCACCTCGCGGTCACTTTCTGCCGCTGCATGAACATCCCGGCACGGTATTGCACCGGCTATCTCGGCGATATCGGCGTGCCGATATCGGATGCGCCGATGGATTTCTCGGCCTGGTTCGAAGTCTATCTCGGCGGTCAGTGGTACATTTTCGACGCGCGCAACAACATCCCGCGCATCGGCCGGGTGCTGATCGCGCGCGGCCGCGACGCGGCGGATGTCGCGATCACCACGACCTTCGGTCCGAACACGCTCAGCAGCTTTAAGGTATGGACTGAGGAAGTCGCCGCACCTCCTCCGGTTGACGCCGCCAAGCCGCTCAACGCGGGGTAGCCCCGCTCAGCGGAACCACTGGCGCAGTTCAATAGAGTAGCCGTTCGGATCGCGGATCTCGGCGCGCGCATAGGTCGGTGCGACACGCGGGCCCCAGGTGATGTCGACACCCTTTGTCTTCAGATAGTCGACCGCGCGATCCATATCCTCGATTTCGAGCGCGATCAGGCGATAGCCGAGATGCTCCGTCTGCGGCGCCGGATCGACCTGAGCGCCGTCATAGGTGATCAGCTCGACCGTCGTGCCGCCGAGCTCGAGATAGACGAGATCGATCGGAACGCCGAGGCCGGAGCGCTCAATGCGGTCCCGCTCGCGGACCGTGAAGCCGAGAACATCGGTATAGAACGCGACCGTCTCGCCGGGCCGGTCGGTGACGATTTCGACGTGGTCGATGCGCTTGAAGATCATTTCCCCTCACAATGCCGAGCGGCGGCTGCCCCCGCCGCCATCGATCGTGACGATCGTGCCGGTCGTATAGCCCGAGCGGTCGGAGGCGAGAAAGGCGGCCATCCAGCCGATCTCCTCGGGCTTGGCGGCGCGGCCAAAGGCGTAGCCCTTCATCAGCTCCTGCCATCGCTCCGGATCGCCGAGCTGCGTCTGCGCGCGGTGCCGGGTCAAGGTGATCAGCCGCTCGGTCATGACCGGGCCGGGATTGATGCCGACGACGCGCAGCCCGTCGCGCGGCGCGGTGCCGCCCATCGCGCGGGTGAACGCCATCAGCGACGCGTTGCCGGAGGACCCGGCGATGTAGTTGAAATCGGGGTTCTCGCCGGCCGCGCCGAGGATGTTGACGATGACGCCCTTTTTGCGCTCGGCCATCAGCGCGTAAAAGCGCCGCGTCATGTTGATGTAGCCGAACACTTTGAGGTCCCAGGCCTCGCGCCAGCGCTTCTCGTCGATCTCGGCGATGTTGCCGCCCGGGATCGCGCCGGCATTGTTGACAAGGAGATCGATATCGGCGCATTCGGCGGCGAGCTTGTCGATGCTCTTGCTGTCGCTCAGATCGAGCGCGTAATAGCGCACCGCGACATTGTGCTCGCCGGCGATCTTGGCGCGCACCTTGTCGAGATCGGCGGCGGTGCGCGACACCAGCACGACGTCGCAGCCCTCCTCCGCCAAAGCCTCGGCGCAGGCCTGCCCGATCCCCTTTGAGGCGCCGGTCACCAGCGCCTTGCGTCCCCTCAATCCCAAATCCATTGCGTTCTCCCTGTTGCTGAATGGTAGCTATGGCCGCGGATCGAGCGGCGTCGGCATCGGCGCCCGCGCCTCGATGATCTCGGCGGCATCGAGAAGCAGATCCTCGCGGAAGCGGCCGGCGATCAATTGCACGCCCATCGGCAGCCCCTCGACGATGCCGGTCGGCACCGAGATGCCGGGCAGACCGAGAGCCGCGGGCGGGAATTGCGGGCGCTGCGCCGTCACCAGCCGGTCGAGCGTGTCGTCGTCGCCCTGATCGTAACCTGCCGGGAAGGGCGGCTCGCAGGAGACCGGCATCAATACCAGCGGGTACTCTTCGAAAAACGGCATCCAGGCGCGCAGCAGGGTCGAGCGGCTCGCCAATGCCTTCCCGAAGCTCGGCAGATCGAGCGACGGCGTCAGCTTGTCGAAATAGCGCGCCATGTGCTGTACCGCTTTGTCGCCGTATTTCTCGATCATCGGCAGCATGCCCAGTCGCGTCTCGGTGCCGAGGATCGTGCGCCATGCGTCAACCGCGGCCAGGAAATCGGGCGGCTCCTTTTCCTCGACGACGTAGCCGGCCTCGGCAAGCCAGCCCGCCGCCTGGCGTATTGCCGCGGCGACACTCGGCGCGACGCCGAGCCCGCCGGGATCGGCGCTCATCGCGACCCGGATCGGGCGCTTGACCGGCAGACCCTGCAACGGCGCAGGCGCCCACCAGGGGTCGCGCGGATCGAACTGCGCCATCGCCGCGAGCCCGAGCCGCAGATCGCGTAGGCGGCGCGCCAGCGGGCCCTGCACGGACATGATCTGCGCGCTGAGCGGCCGCTCCTCGGGGGCGCTCGGGTTGAAGCTCGGGACGCGGCCGAAGCTCGGCCGGATGCCGACGAGACCGCAGGCATAGGCCGGATAGCGGATCGAGCCGCCGATATCATTGCCATGTGCCAGGGCGCCGATGCCGGCGGCCAATGCCGCCGCCGCGCCGCCGCTCGACCCGCCCGGCGTGATCGCGCTGTTCCAGGGGTTCAGCGTCGCGCCGTGCAGATCGTTGTCGGTAAACCAGCGCCAGGAAAAAGCCGGCGTGTTGGTGCGGCCGATGATGATCGCGCCCGCCTTTTTCAGATTGGCGGCGACCGGCGCATCATCCGGCGCGATGACGTCGCGGAATGCGACGACGCCATTCGTCGTCGCATGGCCGCGCTGGTCGGTATTGACCTTGACCGTTACGGGGACGCCGTGCAGCGGGCCGAGCGGCTCGCCGCGGCGCACCTGCTCGTCGGCTTCGCCGGCAGCAGCGAGCGCCTCGTCTCCGAGTGTCTCGACGACGGCGTTGATGCGCGGATTGACGGCGGCGAGACGATCGAGCGCCGCAGAGACGGCCTCCCGCGCCGAGATCGCGCGGGTGCGGATCGCCTGCGCCAGATCGGCGGCGTCCCATTGCCAGAGCTGTCCCTGCATCGAATCCCTCTTTCCGCGCCGTAAGGCTTTGATAGCAACCCGGCGAAACTTAGGCGAGCTTGATCCAGGTCAGCTCGTGCTTGTTGTGAAAGAGGTGGCGCAATTGCGAGCCGGGGATCGCGGCAAAGCGCGCCGCGGTCGCGTGGTCGGTCTCGCCCTGAAACTTGATCGTGCAGACAAAGCGGCGGCAGGTACCCGCCGCAAGCCAGCGCTCGACCAGCGACAAAAGACGCATGGGATAGCAGATCACGTCGGAGAACAGCCAATCGATTGGGCCTATGGCGGAGGGATCGAGCGCGAACGCGCTCTCGGCGATGTATTCGATCCCGGGGAGCCGCGCCACCTCGGGCGCGAGCGGCGCCCGATCGACGCTGATAACGCGCGCACCCAATCTCGCCAGAGCCCAGCTCCAGCCGCCCGGGCTGCTCCCCAGATCGAGGCAGACTTGGCCCGGCCCGGGCCGCTCGCCGATA
>VAZF01000263.1 GCA_005888425.1 Alphaproteobacteria bacterium | reverse complement strand
TCGGTGGCGCCCTTCTCGGCGACCAGGCGTTCGAGCGCATTGAGCCAGTGCCGGTAATAGGTGTCGCCGCGGTCGGGGTCGCCGGCCTGCTGCGCGCGCTTGATTTCGTCGGAAAGCGCCGCCGCCCATTCCGGCCAGGTGAAAAGGCCGCGGCGATAGAGCGCCAGCGTCATCGCGAAGGCCTGCGCCTCCCACGGCTCGTGAAAGACCGGTCCGCCCTCGTCGCGCGGCAGGCTCGGCACCGCCACGGTCAGGTCCGCGAAAGCGGTGCGCTCCGCGTCCCCGACGGTATCGCTCACGCGGCCCCCAGATAGGGCTCGAACGCCTCGATCGAGACGGTGATCGACGGATCGGCCTCCTCGCCCCACAATTCGCGCCCCGTGAACACGACCGTGTAGAGCCACTCGGCGTGCTCATGATCGCCGAGCGCCGCGGTATCGGGATACACGTGACAGCCGCGCACCGCCTCGACGGTACCGAGCTTGCCGCGGGCATAACGCGGCAGACGCGTATGCGTTGTCGGATTGATATTTCGTGTCTGGACCTTGTCACCGGTTTTGAATTTGGCCGGCGCCGGCGCCGGGCGCTCGAAATTCCCCCGTCTCGTCGTGTTCGGCACATCAGCCGCAGTCAGCTTGCGGTTGAGCCGTCTTCCGGGTCGCAATGATTTTCCGGCCTTGATCTCGTCCGCGCCGACAAGGCCGTGCGCGGTGACGCGTTTTTCGAGCCCGAGAAACCAGCGCTGGTAGTAGGACGCCGCGAGGTAGGCAACGGGCGGCAGCACTTCCATGGAGGCGCGGCCGCCGTCGATCGTCCACAACTGCGTGTAGCCCATCGCTCGCTGCATTGCCATGACGCGGCCTTCCCAGGGCTCATGGAACACCGGTTCGTCCGGCTCGGGCTCGACCGGTCCGAAACCGTGCATGCCGCCCATATCGTGGATCGTGTTGCTCATCGCGACGCTCCGCGCTTGGCGTCCGCCGGCGATTTCGGCAGGCCGGTGCCGACCATGCTGTCGCGCGTGACGAGTTCGGCGAGCTGCTCCTCGCTCAACTCCGCGCTTCCCTCGGGCCGCATCGGCAACACGAGAAAGCGGGTTTCGGCCGTCGAATCCCAGATGCGCACCTTGGTCTGCTCCGGCAGTTTGAGGCCGAAATCCGCGAGCACGCCCTTCGGGTCGATGACCGCGCGCGAGCGGTAGGGCGCCGATTTGTACCAGACCGGCGGCAGCCCCAGCACTTCCCAGGGGTAGCAGGAGCACAATGTGCACACGACAAGGTTGTGCAATTCGGGCGTGTTCTCCAGCGCGATCAAATGAGCCCCGACCGGGCTGACATGCCCGAGCGAATTGGCCGCTTTGGTCGCATCTTCGAGCAGGCGGCGCTTGAAGTCGGGGTCGACCCAGGCGCGCGCCACGACCCGCGCGCCGTTATGTGGCCCGATCTGCGTCTCGCAGGCCTCCACAATGGCGTCGAGCGCGGCGGGATCGATATAGCCCTTCTCGGTCAGGATCGTTTCAAGCGCCCGCACGCGGAGCTGCATGTCCGACAATTCGGAGCCGTGATCGTGCACGTGGTGGTCGTCCGCGGTCATGCCAGAACCTCGCTTACGGTTGTTGCAAACCTTGCACCCGCGCCGCCCTTCTCGCAATGGCCGGCGCCTTGCGGCGGCCGCCTGCGGCGCGTTGATGCGACGTGCGACCTTTCATCCCGGGTATTCGGGTTGCACGACACCCACTTCTTTATCGGAAAGCGCGGAAAGAACCCCCACTCCTGGCCCGGGCACGTTCGCTGCGCCGATCGCGCGAAGGGCCGCCTCCACCGCGATACTGCCGATCTTTGCGGGTTCCGCATTCCGGACCGCACGGGCTCCCCTCTTCCAGAGACGCTCGGCTTCCAACCCCGCCGAAAGGATCAAGGACATGCCCACGATCACCACCAGGGACGGCACCGATATTTTCTACAAGGACTGGGGTGCGGGTCAGCCCATCGTGTTCAGCCATGGCTGGCCGCTCTCGGCGGACGATTGGGACACTCAGATGCTCTTCTTTCTCGGCAAGGGCTTCCGTGTGGTCGCCCATGACCGGCGGGGCCATGGCCGCTCGACCCAGACGGGCAGCGGCCATGACATGGATCATTACGCCGACGATCTCGCGGCATTGACCGCGCACCTGGATCTAAAGGGTGCGGTGCATGTCGGTCACTCCACCGGCGGCGGAGAAGTCGTGCATTATCTTGCACGCCACGGCGAGAGCCGGGTGGCGAAAGCGGCGATTGTCAGCGCGGTGCCGCCGCTGATGGTAAAGACGGCAAGCAATCCGGGCGGGCTGCCGAAGGAGGTTTTTGAGGGGCTTCAGGCGCAGCTCGCCGCCAACCGCGCCCAGTTCTATTACGATGTGCCGGCGGGACCGTTCTACGGCTACAACCGGCCCGGCGCGAAACCCTTGCAGGCGGTAATCTGGAACTGGTGGCGCCAGGGCATGATGGGCGGCGCCAAGGCGCATTACGACGGCATCGTCGCATTCTCCCAGACCGACTTCACCGACGACCTGAAAAAGATCACGGTGCCGGTGCTGGTGATGCACGGCGATGACGACCAGATCGTGCCTTATGCCGATTCTGCACCCCTATCGGCCAAGCTGCTGAAAAACGGCACGCTGAAAACCTACAAAGGCTTTCCGCACGGCATGCCAACGACCGAGGCCGAAACCATCAACGCCGATCTACTCGAATTCATTCGAGGCTGATGTTCCTACCGGCGCCGGGTTCAATTCTTCGCGCCGGCACGCCGGACTGCGGCGCTCTCGAGTTCGGAGGGGCCGTGGCCAGGGCCTTCCCATGCGTTTCGCTCGTTTGACCCGTCACCGTCTCGCGGTTCACTATGCCGGCAGTGCGTTCGCCGAGGAGACCCCCATGATCACGAAATTCGACAGCTTGTTCGCCGGCCATGTCGATATGGACAATGTCGGCTATGGCGGGATCCCGGTGAACGAGCGCCGCCTGCCTGACGAGCAGCTGACGACGGTATTCGACAAGGCCGAGGCGATGGCGAAGCTGATGGACCGGCTCGGCTACAGCGCCTTCTGGATGGCCGAGCACCATTTTCAGCGCGAGGGCATGGAGTGCATCCCAAACGTGCTGATGGCGGCATTGCACCTCGCGCATGTGACGAAGAACATCAAGCTCGGCTGCGGCTTCAACATCACCCCGATGTGGCACCCCCTGCGCCTCGCCGAGGATTACGCCACAGCCGACATTCTGACCGGCGGCCGTGTCATCTTTGGGGTCGGGCGCGGTTATCACACTCGCGAGGTCGAGACCTTTGGCGCGCCCCTTCTCGATCAGCCGGCCAATCGCGAGCTGTTCGAGGAGCAGGTCGACATCATCTTCAGGGCCTTCAACAGCGAGAGCTTCTCGCACAAGGGCAAGCACTACACCTTGCCGCCGGAGGTGCCGTATCGCGGCTACCAGCTAAAGGAGCTGACGTTGGTGCCGCGGCCGCGGCGGCTTCCGGTCGAATGCTGGCAGCCGATCCAGGGCGGCAGCGAACGGGCGCTCGATTTCATGGCGAAGCACGGCATTCAGGGCTTGGTCGGCGGCGGTTCGGCAGAGGGCGGCGCGATGCACAGCGTCGTCTTGAAATGGCAGGAGGCGCATAAGCGGCTTGGCATCGACATCGAGCTCGGCGAGCGCATGTGCTTCGGCTTCCATTTCTACATCGCGGACAGCCGCGAACAGGGCATCCGCGAGGCGGCGAAATACTACGAAGAGAACATGAAGATGTTCGGCGAATTGCGGCTCG
>VAZF01000262.1 GCA_005888425.1 Alphaproteobacteria bacterium | reverse complement strand
CTGGCCGCTATCTGACTCCTGACGGCAGCGCCGCCTTCATGACTAGGGAAGAGATTATCGAGGTGCGCGGTGCCGCACCTGTCAGGTTGACGGTCCGCGCCACCCGGCACGGTCCGGTGCTGTCCGACGTGCTGCCCGAAGGCACCGCCGAAAGCGGCTATGTTCTGGCGCTCCAGACAAGTTTTCTCGACCCCGACGACCGCACCGCGGACGCTCTATGGAATATCAACCGAGCCCGGGATTGGGCCGGTTTTCGAGCGGCGCTTGCCGATATCGTCGGCCCGCAACAGAACATCGTCTATGCCGATACCGGCGGCACGATCGGCTTTATCGCGCCGGCGCGAATTCCGATCCGCAAGGGCGGCAACGGCTGGATGCCGGTGCCGGGTTGGACCGGCGCTTATGACTGGGCCGGGTACATCCCGTTCGACGAACTGCCGCAGGCGACCGACCCTCCGGCCGGTCATTTCGCCAGCGCCAACAATAAGATTGTGCCGGAGAGTTACCCTTATTTCGTGTCGCGCGACTGGGATCTGCCCAATCGCGTCGAGCGGATCGAGGAATTGCTCGGCGCCGAGCCGCGGCAATCGCTCGCGGCGAGCGCGGCGATGCAGGCGGACACGGTATCGATCATGGCGCGGCGCCTGATGCCGCTGATGACGCAGATCCAGCCCGAAGGCGATCTGGCGCGGGAGGCGGTCGAGCGCCTGCGCGGGTGGGATTTCCGGATGGATGCCGATAGGGTGGAGCCGCTGCTGTTCACCGCCTGGCTGCGCGCCTTTGCCCACTCAGTGCTGTTCGGGCGGCTGGGCAATGCCGCCGCCGATATTTGGGATTTGAAGCCGCTCGTCATGGAAACCGTCTTGACCCAGCATCGGGAATGGTGCGCCGACCCGCAGCATCCGAACGACACCTGCGAGGCGCGACTGGCGGCGGCTCTTGAGGACGCGATGGCTCGGCTGCGCGACAGCTACGGTCCGCAAATGGCGCAATGGCAATGGGGTCGGGCCCACATCGCCCGCTTCTCCAACCAATTCCTGGGGCGCATCCCGGTCATCCGGGATTGGATCGCGGTTGCGGTGCCGACCCCCGGCGGCTACGACACGCTGAACCGGGGGCCGAGCACGATCCGCGACGACGCGCATCCGTACGAGCAGCGCTTCGGCGCCGGTTTGCGGATCGTGACCGATATGGCCGCACCCGCGGACTCGCACATGATGGCGGTCCCCGGCCAGTCGGGGAACCCGCTGTCGCCGCATTTCTCGGATCTGCTGCTGCGGTGGCGCCAGTTCGACTGGCTGGTCCCCGGCCGTGCCGCCGCGGTCAACACGCTGGTTCTGGAGCCCGCGCGATGACCGCCGATCTGCCGGTCAGCATCGCCGATATCAGAAAGGCCGAGGCGGCTATCGCCGGCACGCTCACGCGCACCCCCCTGGTCCGCGCGGCAGAGCTGAGCGACCTCTCCGGCTGCGAGGCGTATCTAAAGCTCGAGACGCTGCAAACGACCGGCTCCTTCAAGGAGCGCGGCGCGCTGAACAAGCTCCTGACGCTTGGCAAGGCGGAGCGGAAAGCGGGCGTCGTCGCGATGTCCGCCGGCAATCATGCCCAGGGCGTCGCCTATCATGCACGCCGGCTCGGGATCCCGGCGACGATCGTCATGCCGGCCGCGACCCCCTTCACAAAGATCGACCGCACCGAGGCGCTCGGCGCCAGGGTCGTGCTGCGCGGCGAGAGCCTCGTCGAGGCGCGCGAGGCCGCCGACCGGCTGGCGCGCGAAACCGGCCTGGTGCCGGTGCATCCCTATGACGATGCGGCGGTCATCGCCGGCCAGGGCACGGTCGCGCTCGAAATGCTCGCCGACGAGCCCGGCCTCGAAATTCTTCTCGTGCCGGTGGGCGGCGGCGGGCTGATCTCCGGCGTTGCTGTGGCCGCCAAGGCGCTATCGCCGAGGATCGAGATCGTCGGCGTGCAATCGGCGCTCTACCCGTCGATGTACCGCGTGTTGCGCGGCATCGACTCGGGCTTGCCGATCGAAGGGACGACTTTGGCCGAAGGGATTGCCGTCAAAGAGCCGGGGCAGCTGACCCGCCGTATCGTCGCGGCGCTGGTCGGCGCGGTGCAATTGGTGACCGAGCGGCAATTGGAGTCGGCGGTCGAATTGTTGATCGAGCGCCAGAAGCTCATCGTCGAAGGCGCCGGCGCCGCGGGCGTTGCCGCGCTGTTGGCCGAGCCCGAACGCTTCCGCGGCCGCAAGGTCGGCATCGTGTTGACCGGCGGCAACATCGATGCGCGGCTGTTGGCGTCGCTGCTGATGCGAGGCCTCGTGCGCAGCGGCCGGCTCGTGCGGCTGCGCTCGGAATTGCCCGATATCCCGGGGGTGCTGTCGCGGGTTGCCGGCGTGATCGGCGGTCTCGGCGGCAACATCGTCGAGGTGCATCACCAGCGTCTGTTCCACGACACATCGGTGAAGCGCGCCGAGCTCGACGTCGTCGTCGAAACGCAAAACCGGCGTCATGTCGCCACGATCATCGATGCGCTTGTCGCGGCGGGCTTTCCGACGCGCCTGCTGTCGGCCAGCGAGGACGCGCCGGAGGTTATCCCAGCCGGCTCTGCATCTTGACGGGCGCGACCAGCACGCGGTCGACCCGGCGGCCGTCCATCTCGACAATCTCGAAGCGCCAATCGCCGGCGGTGACCCGGTCGGCGACCATCGGCACGCGGTTGAGCCGCGCCATCAGATAGCCGCCCACGCTGTGAAAATCCGGATCTTCGCCCGGCAATTGCGAGACCCCGAGCACCTGCTTCAACTCGTCGAGCCCGACCATGCCGTCGATGAGCCAGGTCCCGTCCTCGCGCTTGACGATGCGCGGATCGGTCTCGCCCGCGTCGGGCAATTCGCCGACCAGCGCCTCGAGAATGTCGGTCAAGGTCACAAGCCCTTCGAGATCGCCGTATTCATCGACGACGAGCGCCATCGGCTCGCTGCTCGTCTTGAACACTTCGAGGGCGCGCAGCACCGTCACCGTATTCGGCAGAAACAGAGGCGGGCGCAGCGCCGCGCGCAAATTGAATGGCTGTCCGTCGAATGCGGCGGCCAGCAGATCCTTGACCTGGACGATGCCGGCGAGCTGATGCGTGCCGCCCTGCACGACCGGAAAGCGCGAATAGGCGCTGTCACGGATATGCCGCCGGATCTCGTCTTCGGGATCATCGAGATCGAGAAACTCGATCTGGGTGCGCGGCGTCATGACAGCGCTGACCCGGCGTTCCCCGAGCCGGAGCGCCATCTCGACGATCGCGGTCTCGCCCTGCGAGATGTGACCGGTCGCAACCCCTTCGCGCAACATAAAGCCGATTTCCTGGTCGGTGACCGGCGCGGGCTCGCCGCGTAGCGGCAGCAGACGCAACAACAGGTCCGTTGTCGTGCTCAACAGCCACTCGATCGGCGCGCCGATCCGTGCGAGGCCGCGCATGAACCGCGCCAGTGACGCG
>VAZF01000261.1 GCA_005888425.1 Alphaproteobacteria bacterium | reverse complement strand
TTTGTCCCAGGTCACACACATCACCTCGGTATCCGGCGGCAGTGTTTTCGCCGCGCACCTGGTGCTCAATTGGGACCTGTACAACGGCTCGTCCAATGATTTCGAAGCCGCGGCCTCCAAGCTCCTCGCCTTCGTCCGCATGGATGTCCGCAATCGGATCGCCCGCCGCGTTCTCCTGACCGTTCCCTTGCGCTGGCCGCGCCGGCTGCTAGGGCTCTCGAACCGCAAGCTGACCCGCACCGGGTTGCTGGAATACCACTATGAAAAGCATCTCTACGGGGACACCGGTCTGTTCGAGCTGCCGGAGTCGCCGCAACTGCACATCCTCGCCACCAACCTGACCGAGGGTTGTCTGTGCTCATTCAGCCGCGACGGCTTACTCATGATGCGTCGGCAAGGGGGACACAGGTTTCGCCTAGACCACATCCCTAGCGGGCTGGCCACCGTGCCGATGGCCGTTGCCGCTTCTTCGGCGTTCCCCGGGTTCTTTCCGCCGCTCGAGCTGACGGGCGCGGATGTCGGTGCAAGCGCCGGCGAGTTTGGCAGGCAGGCGTACACCGACGGAGGCGTCTTCGACAATCTCGGCATCCGCATGTTTCGCTCTCTGGAACGGTCGCTCTTGCGTGACAGAGCTCTTTCTCCTGATGATTTCTTCGACTTTCCGGCCGTCTTAGAGGCGCTGTGGCAAGCCAGTAAATCGAGCGAGGAAACACCGCTTCGCCGACTCGCACAGGTTCTGCGAGAGGCCGCCAACTCCAGCGAGGAAACACCGCTTCGCCGGCTCGCGCAGGTTCTCGGAGAGGTAAGCGGACAGGATCCGCAAGCGCACCCGAGCGTGGGGAACTTGAACAATGTTCCAGCGCTCTCATCGCCTGGCAGCACGACTGCCAGCACGACTGCCAGCACGACCGCCAGCACGAGGGATCATCAAGAGCTCGTGTTGTCCAACCTGCAGAACGTCATGCGCCACTATCAATTTAATCATGAGCCGCTCTTCGCCCGCTTGAAGCCCGTGGACCCCGAAGCGGCAGCACTTCTCCACGCGACGCGCGTAGAAGGGCGGACGCTAAACGTCAGCGATCAGCTCTGGCTGAACCGGCACTTGCTCGAAGCTGGATTCCGGGAAACCACAGGCCGTCCCTGCTTTCGCAAACTCAACAGTGCGCTGGACGGTGTCATCGTCAGTGATGTCGGCAAGCGGATCAGGGTGCGGGCCAGCCGGCGCGCCGGCGGGCTGGTCCGAACCGCCATGCGCGCGAGCGGCATCCTCATGGACCGGGTCTGGCAACTGGAACACGAAACGTTTCAGGACACGCCCGGCTTTGTCTTCGTCCCGATTACCGATGTGGTAGAGCCGAGCCAGGACCCGACGGCCCTGCATCCGGAAGTCCAACGCCAGATGGCCAACATCCGCACTGATTTCGATCGCTTCTCGTTGCTCGAAATCAGTAGCCTGGTGCGACACGGCTACTGTGTTGGCCGCAAGGCCTGCCAGGCGCGCCCCGACCTCTTTGGCGCCGACTTACCGCGCGACGTCCCTTGGGATCCGATCCCCAGGCCATACGGGGCGGCAGCCGCTGTCCCGGTGGCCATGCCGGCGGAGGGTCACTCCGTCGAGCCGGCAGAGACCATGGTCAAAGCACGGACTCTGCAGGCCTCCGCCTTCCGGCGGATATGGAGTTCCTTGTTCGATTTCCGGGACTGGAGTTCGTACATTTACGTGCCGCTTTTCTTTCCATTGTTTGTTTTGCTGCCCTATGGCGCGTTCGAGTACTACAAGAGCGCCGAACGGTCCCGAGAGCTTGTTAAATGGCTTTACCATGGCAGCCCGGACTTGTCGCAAGTCCAGGTCCTGCTTCAGACTCTGCCAGCTACATGGCGGAAAGGATCAGGCGCGGCCGCCCAGGAGCGCGATAGCTTTGAAGGCTTGGACAACACGGGTTACACGATTCTGAAGGAGACACGCATCGCCGATTTGCGACTCTGGAATCCAACAGATCGCGATAAATCCCTCGTGCAGTATGTGCGGCGGCTGACGGTGATGAAAGATCCTGACGAACTCGAACACGACAACGAGTTCTTCGTCAAACTGACCCCGACACACAATGATGCGCAAGTGAGATTCCCGCCGCAACGGCTGGAACCCACGCTGATCAAGACACCTGACAAGCCGGATCCCCTAATCCCGACGAAACAGTGTATGTGGGGGGTGCTCTACGATTTTAAGAATGTACCGAACGGACGCGTCGAGGAGCTCAGCGTCATCGACCAGGGTCACGGAGCGAACCTGGGGAGGAACTCAACCGGGAGCAATATAACGTTCCAAACCTTTACCTATAGAGCCGCACTTTCGATGTGGATTTTGATGCCGCAAGGCAAATCCTACGGGTCCTGGCTCCTCACTCGAAGAAGTGACGCACGAGGCCGCGCCGACGATCCAAAGCCTGAGAAAATCGAAGTAGTGACGCCTGTCGAAGAATTTGTCTCGGGCGATTCCTCGATCATCGGCTTCGAATTGGTCGGGGTGAAGGGCGGCTACACGTACGAAATTAACTGGACGTACAAATAAACTTGCCGCGCCCGATCCTCAGGGCGGCCGTCAAGCTCGCAAAGCGTCGATCTGTCCTGCTGAACTGGCCTGGTATCTTACAGATATCTTAGAGGTCGGGGATCGGCGCTGAGCTACCGCGAACCGCTGATGTTCATGCCGGGAGCCATATCGCCATCGCCCGTCCGCGCCGTATCGCCTCTTTCTCCGGCTAACCGTCGCCGGTTATCCTGCCGCCACTTCGTTCTTGGGGCGCAACAAATGCACTCGATAGCCTTCACGGTGAACGGCAAGCCGGCGAGCATCGCCGCCGATCCGGACACGCCGCTGCTCGACGTCTTGCGCAACCATCTCGGCCTCGTCGGCACGAAATTCGGCTGCGGTCTCGAGCAGTGCGGCACCTGCATGGTGCTGATCGACGGCGAGCCGGTGAAATCCTGCGGTAAGGCCGTCTCGACCGTCGCCGGCAAGACTGTGCTGACGATCGAGGGGCTCGGCACCCCGGAGCGGCCGCATCCGCTGCAACAGGCCTTTCTCGACGAGCAGGCGGGCCAATGCGGCTATTGCCTGCCCGGCATCCTCGTCACCGCCAAGGCGCTCCTCGACCGCAACCCGGCGCCGTCGCGCCGCGAGATCGCCCTGGCCCTCGACGACAATATCTGCCGCTGCGGCTCGCATCACCGCATCCTGCGCGCGGTCGAGAAGGCAGCCGCGAAGATGCGTGAAGGAGCTTCCCGATGAGCGCCTCCGCCGCCCCGCAGCTTCCCGGCATGTTGCGCGACAACCCGCGGCTCGACCAGTGGGTGCGGTTCGACACACAAGGGCGGGTCACGGTCTCGACCGGCCGGGTCGAGATCGGCCAGGGCGTCTTGACGGCGATGCGCCAGATCGCCGCCGAGGAGCTCGACATATCGCCCGATCGTATCCTGCTGCAGACCGGCGACACCGAGCTGACGCCGAATGAAGGCTATACGGCGGGCAGCCAGTCGATCCAGTTCGGCGGCGTCGCCTTGCGCCAGGCCTGCGCCGAGGTGCGCTTGCTGTTTCTCGACCGCGCCGCGGCGCAGCTCGGCCATCAGCGCGACGCGCTGTCGGTCGAGAACGGGGCGATCCTCCACAAAGGACAATCGACCGGGCAGGATTACTGGTCGCTCGCCGCATCGGTCGATCTCCAGGGCGAGGCGACCGGAGGCGCGCCGATCAAACAGGCGAGCCAGCATCGCGTGGTCGGGCAGAACCTGCCGCGGACCGATCTCGCCGACAAGGTGTTCGGCGGTCCCGCCTTCCTGCACGATGTGGCGCTCGACGGCATGCTGCATGCGCGCGTTGTGCGCCAGCCGCGCCGCGGCGCGACGATCCGCGCGATCGACGAGGCGGCGATCCGCCGCGCCGCCAGGGGGCCGATCGAGATCGTCCGCGACGGCA
>VAZF01000260.1 GCA_005888425.1 Alphaproteobacteria bacterium | reverse complement strand
CCCCAGACGACCTTCGCGGCAAAATCCTGCGGGAGTTTTTGGATCATCCGCTCCTCGGCATCGAAACCGAGCATGACGTTGCCGTGTTCCCACATCTCTTCGGGCTCGGTGCTGACCGGATAGTGGTGCAGCAGCGGGATGACGCGGGTCGAGGCCTCCATCTTCTCGAGCACTTCCTGCATCCACGACGCCTTGCCGTGGGCGACGACCGCCTTCATTGCCGGATAGCGCTCCATCACCGTATAGCCGATCAGGGCCGAGGCGACGAACATGTGGTTGTCGAGCCAATGGGCCAGAATCGGCGCCATCGGATGACCAAGCGGCGTCGCGCCCGTAAAGGTGGTTGTCTGGCCCGCGCCGCCGCTGCCGCCGGCAAACGGCCCGCCGCCGCCGCCCGGCGCGATCGGCTGAACAAGCCGGTCCTTGATCTTTTCGATAAACGGGCCGTGCGAGGTCCATTCCGGGTTCCACAGCCCCGGCGTCGCATGCACTGCCGCTGTGATCCCGAGGCGCTCCAATTCGGCCCAGAGCGGGTCATAATAGGGGTGATTGAGATAGCGGTTTTCGATGAACATCGGCCGGATGAAGATCGCTCTGATCGACCGGATCCGCGCCACACGCTGCAGTTCCTCGAGCGCGAAATCCATGTCTTGCAGCGGCAATATGGCGGCGGCGTACAGCCGCTGCGGCGCCACCTCGCAGAAATCGGCGATCCAGTCGTTGTAGGCGCGTGCCAGCGCGTAGGCCACGTCGGGATCGCGCACCAGGAAGAAGCCTTCGGCGAACCAGGTCGGGTATAACAACGCCTGATCGACCCCCATCGCGTCCATGTCGGCGAGACGCGCCAGCGGATCCGAAGCGCCCTCAGTAGCCGGGTGCTTTATCTGCGGGTCGAGCGCGCCGATCGCATCCCAGTCCATGCCCGGCCGCCATAGCGCGTGACGCGGCAGGTTGGGGTTGCCCTTGTCGCGGAAGATGTCGCCGTTGACCTTGAGATAGGCGCCGGTGCGTCCCTCCTGGCGCCACAGCGCGTGTTTGCCGAGCGTGCGGTATTCGGGGTCGAGATATCTCTCCCAAAGCGCGGGCGGCTCGACGACATGGCTGTCGCTGTCGAACACCGCGAAATCCTTATTGGTCATCGTCGTGTCCTGCGTGATCAGCCGAGGCGGGTCGCGAGAACCGCTGCCGGCCGCTGGCCGACCGCGATGACAGCGAGCGGGCTCAGCGCACCCGTGTTGTCATTGACGCGATAGGATGCGAGGCGACCTGAGGCCGTACCGGCAGCGAACAGGAAGCGGCCCGCCGGATCGAGGCAAAACGCGCTGGGTACGGCCTCGGTGGATACCTGCCCGATCGTCGTGAGCCGCCCGGTCGCGGGATCGATCGCGAACGCCGCGATGCTGCTGCTGTTCAGCGCCCGATTGCCGACATAGAGGAACCGCCCGGACGGCGTCAGGTGAATCTGCGAGCACGTCGTGCGCTCGGCGTGACCGGCGGGCAGCGTCGAGATCGTCTGTTGAGGTGAGAGAGCGCCGGTTCCTGGATCGAGACGATAGGCGGTGACGCTGCAGCCCTGTTCGTTGGAAAAATACACGATGTCGAGACCCGGGTGATGGATGTAGTGACGCGGACCAATGAGATCCCGCTGTTCAACCTGAGACGGCGAATTCGGACTCAGCCTGCCGCTCTGCGCGTCGAAGCGGTATTGCAAGATAATGTTGGGGCCAGGATTGTTCTTCGGCGGCTCCAGCACGTTGTCCTGAATGCGGGCGATGTGCGGCACAAACGCAAACCGGTTGGACCGATCGGTGGCGATCGCATGCGCACCGATGGCTGTTTCATGCTTATCGATAGCTGTGTCACCGAGACTGCCATCAGCGACGATCGGATACGTCGCGGCATAACCGCCCTGGTAATATGCGCAGAGCATGTACCGACCCGTACGGTCGGGCGCGAGAAAGGTCGGCGCGTCCGCTTGCGTGATCGCACCGAGCAAAGAGATGCCGCCGCTTGCCGGATCGATGCGGTAGCTCGCGATCGACGGCCGCGTACGGTGCCCGACATAAAGCGTTTTCCGATCGGGGCTGACCGCCATAACCGAGGGCCCGCCCTCGGAAGCCACGTCGGCCTGTTTGCTTAGCCGTCCGCTGGCGTCGATCGCGAAGACCGCAATGCTGTCCTCGTCTTGCAGGCCGACATACAAGGCGTCTGGCACGTCTCACCCCCTGTTCACCACGCTGTCTCGAATAAGCTGGCGTCAGCTCCGGCTGACCGCCGCCTCAGGACGCAGCGACGCGCGCACTTCCTCCTCGGTTGGCCACCAGTCCGGGCGTTCGATCTCGGTAACGCGATCGCGGATGATGTTGGCCGGCGCCTGGACCTTGTAGAGGCGCCGCGCATTGGCGCCGAGGAATTTCGCCTGATCCTCCTTTGGCAGCCCATGTTGTTGCATTGTCTCGATGGCCCGCCAGGCATCGTCGCCGTCGTGATGGTAGACATCGGACGACCAGCACAAGATGTCGCCGTAAAATTCCGGCAGGCGGGCCGGCGGCGCCTCGTCGCCTTCGAAGCCGGTCATGCAATGCTCGAAGAAGGTCTCGCTCGGCAGCTTTTTCAGCGGCGGCAACTGCCGCTCATTGCGGTAAAGCCGGTAGTTCTTGTCGCACTCGTCGATCAGGAAGCTGAGCCAGGTCGAGGAAGCTTCGAACACGGCCGCGTTGATCTTCGGATGCCGGTCGAAGAAGCCGGACATCAGCACCACCGTCACCCACAACGCCGCCTCTGCCTGGAAATTCTGCACGTTCGTCAAAAACGAATGCGGCAGGCCCGCGGTCGCTATGGTCTTGCGGATCAATTCGGCGCCGGAATACTGCTCGCTGTAGCCCGACGGCTTCGAGCTGCCGAACGCCGGGAACGGATGCATGCCATAGACCATGCCGGTCTCTTCGAGCGCATCCCACACCGGCTCGTATTTCGGCTGCATCGGGTAGTTGCCCATCGCATCCATCGGCCGCACCAGCGCGACCCGGCAGCCGAGCGCCGCGACACGGCGGATCTCCTCGACGGCGTAATCGGGATGCTGCATCGGAATGAGCGCCGCAAAGAACAGCCGCTCGGGATTTTCGAGCGTGTATTCGTAGGCCCACTCGTTATAGGCGCGGCAGCATGCCTTGGCGCCGAGCGCATCCTCCAGCCAGGGATAGATGTCGATCTCGGTCGGGATGATCATGACCTGATCGATACCTTGGACATCCATGTCCCTGAGGCGCGGCTTCGGCTCATACGAGCCGGCGTGATCGAGATAGGCGACCTGGTCCTGGGTCAGCGCCGTCTTCGGGTTCAGGTTGCGCACGTTGAGCGCGCGCTGAATGTCGTGCTTGACCCCCGGCCCGGCATTGGTGATGACGCGCATCGTGCCGGGGATGCCGCCCTTGCGGGGCGAGCCGAGTCCCACCCCGGCGCGCCCGTTGACGATCAGCAGCCGGCCATCGGCATCCCACCAGATCGTGCGCTTCAGCGCGTCGAGCTCGTCGCGCGTCAGAAAGTCTTTGGCGCGCTCCCAGATCAGCGGCGGCTCGGTGACATGCGCGTCGCAATCGAAGGTCGCGAAATCCTTGGTCATCGGCGCGAAGCGTTGAACTGGCATGCTGTGCCTCCTCGGAAACGATGGGGAGAGCGTTTCGCCGCTCAGGCTGGGATGCGCACGGGCAACGAGCGGATGCCGTGGATGAAGTTCGAATAGACGCGCTTCGCCGGTCCCATGACTTCGATAACCGGATAGCGCTGCATGATCTCTTCCCACAGGATCCGCAACTGCAATTCCGCGAGGCGGTTGCCGACGCAGCGATGGATGCCGAAGCCGAAGGACAGATGCTGCCGCGGCCGCGGCCGGTCGATGATGAAATTGTCCGGGTCCTCGATCGCGTCGGGATCGCGGTTGCCCGAGACGTACCACATGACGACCTTGTCGCCCTTTTTGACGTGCTTGCCGCCGATCTCGCCGTCTGCCGTTGCGGTACGCCGCATATGGATGACCGGCGTCACATAGCGGATGACCTCCGACACCATGCTCGGGATCAGCGAAGGATCGTCGCGCAATTTCTGATATTCGCTGGGATGCTCGTTCAGCGCCATCAGGCCGCCGGTCATCGAGTTGCGCGTCGTGTCATTGCCGCCGACGATCAAGAGCGACAGCGTGCCCATGAACTCGCGGAACGGCATGTTGCGCGTCGCCTCGCTATGCGCCAGCATCGATAACAGATCGAATTTTGGCGGCTGCTGCGCGCGCTCGTTGAACAATTTGCCGAGCGCCTCTGTCATCTTCGTCAGCTCGGCGAACTTCTCTTCCTCCGAATGCACCGGCGCGTCGGGCGAGCGCACATTGGCGATCGCGACATCGGACCAGTAGGTCAACTGCCGCCGATCCTCGAAGGGATAATCGAAGAGCGTGGCCAGCATCATTGTCGTCAATTCGACCGACACCCGATCGACCCAGTCGAAGGTCTCGCCCCGCGGCAGCCCATCGAGCACCCGCGCGGTGCGCTCGCGGATCACCCCTTCCATGTTGGCGAGATTGCCCGGCGCGACGACCGGGCTCACGACCATGCGCTGCTCGTCATGCTTCGGCGGGTCCATCCGGATGAAGCTCGGCCGGTCCATGTCCTTCGGCTGGTCCTCGACCGCGATGCCGCCGAGTTCCGAAGCCGAGGAATAGACCTGGTGATTGACCTCGACCTGCATGATGTCTTTGTACTTGGTCAAGGACCAGTACGGCCCGTAGAGGCTCTGCCGGCAGTAATGCACCGGGGCCTCGCGCCGCAGCCGCGCGAAATACGGCCACCAGACGTCGTCTTGGTAGAGCTTCGGGTCGCTCACATCCATGCGGTCGAGCGGGATGCTGTCGACATCGACATGCGGTGCGTCGAGTGGTGCGGTCATCGTGCGGCCTCGCGTTCCAATCGTTTCAGTGCTGCCCCTCCGGCAAGCGGACGACAAGCCCGTCGAGCGCTTCGCTGACCTTGAGCTGGCAGGACAGGCGCGAATTCGGCTGCGCCAGCGCGGCAAAGCTCAGCATGCTCGCCTCCTGCGAGCCCGGCACCGGCATCCCGGTTACCCCGAGCCATTCCTGATCGATATAGACGTGGCAGGTCGCGCAGGCGCATTCACCGCCGCAATCGGCGTCGATCCCGGGAATGTTGTTGTCGACCGCGCCGCGCATCACGGACAAGCCGAGCGGCACCTCGACCCGGTGCTCCCGCCCGCCATATTCGACGTAAGTGATCTTCGGCATATCGCGGCGACCCTTTAGCCTTTGAGCCCGCCCGGCGGTGCGGCCATCTCGCCGTACTCGGCAAGGATAGCATTAATTACGGCCACCAGCGCAGCGGAAATGGCGGCCCCGGGTCCCGGCTTTCAATCCCGCAGATGCGGCATGACCTCGCTGGCGAACAGATCCATGTTTCGCCGCGTCAGCTCGTCGGACAGGACGCCGAACTGCAAGAGCGAGACGAGGATCCCGAAACCGGTGCGCTCGCGCATCCTCTCGATCCCCGCCAGCACCGTTTTGGGGCTGCCGATCAGCGCGGTGCCGCTCTCGACGAGGCCCTCGACGGTCATCTTTCCCCCGCCCCCGAGCCCCCTGCGGCTGCTGATGAAATTCTTCATCGAGCCCATCGAGGTGTAGCCGGGCGGCATCAGCATCTCGAAGGTCTGCCGCAGAAAATCGTTGAACAGAGTCTCGACTGCGTGCCCCGCCTCCGCCCGCGCCCGTTCGTCGGTCTCGGCGACATAAATCGGGCAGGCCCAGCCGAGCTGCTCCGATGCCGCCTCGTAGCCGTATTCTCGGGCCCGCTCGCGATAGGTGTTGTGGTAGCGCGCGACGAGATCGGCCGAGGAAAACGTCACGAGAAACGGATATTTGCGATCGGGATGCGACGCCCAAGCGACCGTCTCGCTCGACCCCTGCGACGGGATCCAGATCGGCGGATGCGGGCTCTGATAGGGCCGCGGCCAGAGATTGACGTATTGCAGGCTAAAATGGTCGCCGTGAAAGGCGAATGGTCCCGGCTCGGTCCACGCGCGGACGATCAGATCGTGCGCCTCGTGAAACCGCTCATGCGAGAAATAAGGGTTGGTGCCGGATGAGTGGTATTCGGATCCTATGCCGCGCACAAAACCGGCGATGATGCGACCCTTCGACAGATTGTCGAGCATCGCGAACTCTTCCGCGATGTAGATTGGGTTATTCACCAATGGGAGGGCGCGGCCGAGGATCGCGATCTGCACGCGGCTCGTGCGCTGGATCAGCGCGCTGGCGATCAGATTGGGCGCCGGC
>VAZF01000326.1 GCA_005888425.1 Alphaproteobacteria bacterium | reverse complement strand
GAAAGGAATCCACAATGCAAATAGACAAAACTCGCTGCTATGACGAGCTGGGGCGGCAGCTCACGGCGCTGATCGAGGGCGAGCGCGATCTGATTGCCAACAGCGCCAACATGGCGGCGCTGATCTTTGACGCGCTTCCCGACCTCAACTGGGCCGGGTTCTATTTCACGCGGCAAAACGAACTCGTCCTCGGCCCCTTTCAAGGCAAGCCCGCCTGCATCCGCATCGCGTGGGGCGAGGGCGTTTGCGGCGCCGCCGCCGTCCGCGGCGCCTCTATCGTCGTGCCGGACGTCCATCAATTTCCGGGACACATCGCCTGCGATCCGGCGTCACGCTCGGAGCTGGTCGTGCCGCTTCTCGACAACGCCCGCGTGCTGGGCGTGCTCGATCTCGACAGCCCGGTTCCCGGCCGTTTCGACGACGCGGACCGCGCCGGCTGCGAGCGCCTCGTCGCGCTGTTCCTCGAAAATCAGCTGCGCTGGCCGGAGGGCTTTGCTTGAGCCTCCCCGGGAGCGTCGCGGCGCATCGCGGCAGCCGCGAGCGGGTAGGCGTACCACAGGCCGATCAGCACGATCATCGCGCTCCCGACGCGGTGCATGTCCGGCGAATCCTCGCCGCTATAGACGATGCGGTGATAAGCGGCGGGCGCCATCAGCAGCATGATGGCGAGCGCGACCAGTCCAATGCTAATGGCATGCACGAGCCGCGACCGGTCCGGCAGGTTCTCGAAGGCCTGCGTCAGCACAATCGCCAGCTGAAACCCGAACAGCGCCTGCGCCCCCGGCAGGATGACGCGCGCCTCGGTCAGCATCTGCTCGATTTTGACATGCAGCGGCGTTTGCGGCCGCTCGTCACGTTGGCGTTCCGTCATAATCCGCTCTTTCTCGCCGGTCCGCTGCGCAACCGCGCGCGGGATGCCGTACCACATTGCCAGCGCAACGATGCTGGCCGCTATGCCCGAGGCGATGCCTGCGGCGCTGCCGATCACGTGCTCGATGCTGACAAAGACGTCGAGCCCGAGCGCCAGCCCGAACGGCAGCAGCGCCAGATCGGAGATTGTCGTCGCGACCCTGTAGAAGGGGCCGCTGTCCCGCCCGCCCTCGACAATGCGGTGATAGAGGCCCGGCGCGATCATCAGCGCGACCGAAATCGTCATCAAGATCAGCGCCAGGGCCTCGATATGCTTCGCATGCCCTGGCAATTTATCGAAGCCTTCGCTGAACGCCGAGCGCAGCTCGAAGCCGAGCAGGATCTGCGCCCCGAGGATCAGCATCCGGGTTTCGTCGAGCGCGGTCTTGACCTTTTTCGACAGCTCCATTTTTGACGGTTCTGTGACACTCCGCTCGTAAGTGGAACGATCTTGAGACCAGATCGTCTCCAGGCCACGGGGGCGGCGCGACCGATTGCATTGAAGGGAAGGCGGCGGCATCCTGCCGCGCAACACCCAGGAGAGGAGACACGGCATGGGCGCGATGATCGAGTTTGCCCGCCCCGACGGCGGCAAGACCAAGGGCTATCTCGCGACCGCCGGGGAGGGCCGGCCGGGCATCGTCGTGATCCAGGAATGGTGGGGTCTCAATGACCAGATCTGCGGCGTCGCCGACCGGTTTGCGCGCGCCGGTTACAACGCCCTTGCCCCCGATCTCTACAAGGGCCGTCTCACGGCGGTCCCGGATGAGGCCAACCACCTGATGAGCAACCTTAACTTCCCCGATGCGACGCATCAGGACCTGCGCGGGGCGGCGCAGCACCTGAAAGCGACGAGCGGCAAGGTCTCGGTCATGGGGTTCTGCATGGGCGGCGCGCTGACGATCGCCGCCGCGGTGCACATCCCGGACATCTCAGCCGCGGTGTGCTTCTACGGCATCCCGCCCAAGGAGTTCGCCGATCCGGCGAAGATCAAGATCCCGTTCCAGGGGCATTTCGCCAATCAGGACGATTGGTGCACCCCGGCTGCGGTCGATCAGTTCGAGACGGCGTTGCAACAGGCGCGCGCAAGCTACGAGATCTACCGCTACGACGCGGCGCACGCCTTTTTCAACGAGCGCAGCGCGGCTTACGATCTCGCGAGCGCCAACC
Organism: Alphaproteobacteria bacterium; assembly: GCA_005888425.1. Classification (GTDB taxonomy): domain Bacteria; phylum Pseudomonadota; class Alphaproteobacteria; order ATCC43930; family CGMCC-115725; genus DATARH01. The sequence continues at coordinate 6,449 of VAZF01000326.1, read as the reverse complement.
AGGCCTGGGAACGGATGGCCGGCTTCCTCGAAAAGCGGCTGTGAGGCTTAGCCGGCGGTTTCGGGCGGGCCCTTCAGCTCGACGGTGTTGCCGTCCGGATCGGTGATGTAGATCGACGAGCCGTAGCCTTCGGCGCCATAGCGCCGCCGGACCTCCCCGGGATCGATGCCCTGCGCCTTCAAATGCGCGGTGATCGCCGGGACGTCCATCTCTTCGATGCGGACCGCGAAATGGTCCATGTTGCGGCCCTCTTCCTCGTCCTCGGTGCGCGGCACAAGGTCGATCATCGCGGTCCCGGCGCGCAATTGCACGAGCCCGATCGACTCGAGCCGGCGCTCGATATGGAGACCCAGCACCTGCTCGTAAAAGCCGATCGCGCGGTCCATATCGGCGACGCGCAGGACGACATGGTCGAGACCCTTGACCCGCAATGCGGATTGGCTGCGGGAGACTGTCTTGAGATCGTCGGGCATGGAAGGCGCTCCTATGCGGTGCAGCGCGGGGCGATAGTAGCGTCTCTGACCCTTGCCGTCACTGCGGCTGCGCGGGCTGCCGCGCGGTGCGGCGCGCCGCCCGTTCCTCGCGCGCCGCACGGCGCTCGTCGGCGGTCAGGACACCGTCATGGTTGGCATCCATTTTGTCGAAGCGCCGTTCGGCGGCGCGGCGGGCGCGCTCGATATATTCGTCCTTTGTGATATCGCCGCCCCGTGTTCGAGCGCTCGGGGCCGGCCTCGTCGAACTGTCGGTCTGGGCAAGAGCCGGGAAGCTCAACGCGAGGACAAGGGCAATCAGAACGGCGCGCATCTCGGCACCTCCGCTGTTCGAAATGCCTGCAATTGTATGCAACCGTAGCCGAACCTCGGATTGCGGAGCAACGGGTGCCGCTCGCCTTTTATGAGATTCGGCTCGGGCTGGTCACCAGATACAAGACGGCGCTACAGTCCGGGACCCACCCGCCTCTTGACTCGCGAGGACAGATGCAGCCCACCCGGATCGGCAATTTCGAAGTTGCCCGCGTCGCCGATTATGAGGGCCCGTTCTTCGCCCCGGGCGACTTCTTCCCGGATTTCGACCCGGCGGTGGTCGAGGAGAATGCGGCGCTGCTGGGCCCGCGGCTGATTGAGCCGGGCACCGGCAAGCTGATCTTCAGCTTTCACAGCTTTGTCATCAAAACCGGCCGCCACACGATCCTGGTCGATGCCTGCATCGGCAACGACAAGGAGCGCCCCACCCGGCCGCAATTCCATCGCATGAAGAGCCCATTCATCGCTTCCCGAAGGCGCGCTATGTCGTGGCGAAGCGCGAATACGACCATTGGCAGGGCGTCCATGACAGCGGCGTCGACACGCCGCATGCGCGCGCCTTTGGGGACAGCGTCCTGCCGGTCGTCAAGACGGGGCAGGCGCTCCTCGTCGGCGACGATTACGCGCTTGATGACGGGCTGTGGTTCGAGGGCTATCCCGGCCATACCCCGGGCAATGTCGTGATCCACGCCCGGTCGGGCGGCCAGCGCGGCGTCTTTATCGGCGACGTCCTGCATCACCCGCTGCAATGCCTGAAGCCGGAATGGTCGACGATGGCCTGCAGCGATCCGGAGGGATCGCGCGCCAGCCGCACCCGGCTGATTCAGGAGCACGCCGATAGCGGCGCGCTGATCCTGCCGGCGCATTTCCCGGCTCCGACTGCAGGCTGGATCCGCCCGCACGGCGGTGCCTACCGCTTCGATTTCCAGGAGTAACGTTTCGCGCTATCGCGTTCGGACCCGGGGCTGCATCGCGCGCAGTTTGCGTGCCAGCTCCGAGGCGCGGTACGGCTTGCTGAGGAACGGGAATTCATCCTCTTCACCGGCCCCATTGCCAGCCGGCAATGCCGAAGCCGGATAGCCCGAGGCAAGCAACACCCGCAATTCCGGCCGCAGCCGGCGCGCTTCGCGGGCCAGTTCGACGCCATTCATGCCGCGCGGCATGACGATATCGCTGAACAGCACATCGATATCGGCGTCCCGGCGCAACACCGATAGGCCGCTCGGGGCATCCGGCGCGGTCAACACCTCCCAGCCAAGCGTGCGCAGCATCTCGACCGTCACATCGAGTACTTCTGGATCGTCCTCAACGATGAGAATGCGGCCCACCGGTGGGGTTGTTGTCGCATGCGGGTCGCTCGCGCTACGGCCCGCTGCAACGGCCGGCGCGGCCGGTAGATAGAGCGTGACAGTCGTGCCGGCGCCCGGCTTGCTGTCGATCGCAACATGCCCGCCCGATTGAGTGACAAAGCCGTAGACCTGGCTGAGCCCAAGTCCGCTGCCCTTGCCGACCTCCTTGGTCGTGAAGAACGGCTCGAAGACCCGGCTCACCACCTCCGGCGCCATGCCTTCGCCGGTATCGGCGACCCCAACCGTGACGTAATCACCGGGCGGGAGTTCCGACATCGCCTTTGCTTCCGCCGCTCCCAGCTTCTTGCGGCCGGTCGAGATCCGCACGCTGCCGCCCTTCGGCATCGCGTCGCGGGCATTGACGATCAGGTTCAAGAGCGCGGTCTCGAATTGCGCGCTGTCGATGTTGGCCGCCAGCGGCCGCGGATCGAGCGCCATCTCGAGCTCGATCGGCTCCGGGCAGGCGCGGCGCAGCACCGCTTCGAACCCCTCGATCAGGGCATTGATATTGTTGATCTCGGGGCGCAAGGGCTGGCGCCGCGAAAAAGCCAGCAACTGCTCGGTCAGGTGAGCAGGTTGTTGAAATCGTGCGCCACGCCGCCGGTCAACTGCCCGACCGCCTCCATTTTCTGTGCTTGCGCCAGCGCGGCGCGCGCCTGTTCAAGCGCTTCTTCGGCGCGCCGCTTTTCGGTCATGTCGCGGGTGATCTTGGCGAACCCGACGAGCTTGCCGTCGGGATCGAGAATGCGGTCGATAATCACACCGGCCCAGAACCGAGTACCGTCCTTGCGGATGCGCCAGCCCTCGCCCTCGTAGCGGCCCTCCCTCGCGGCGATCTCCAACGCGCGGCCCGGGATGCCGGCGGCGCGATCTTCCGGCATGTAGAATTGCGAGAAATGGCCGCCGATAACCTCCTCCGCCCGGTAGCCTTTGATCCGTTCGCCGCCGAGGTTCCAGTTTGTGATGTAGCCCCGTGGGTCGATCATGTAGATCGCGTAATCGGTGACGCCCTGCACCAGCATACTGGATATCCAACGATGTTTGGATCCGCTCGCCGGCTTCTGGCGTGAGCCAGCCCGCCCCGCTGAAATGCCCGTCCCGGCGCGCCTTGCCCAGCGCCGCGTCGATGTCGCCGGTCGCCGCCTCGGTTGTGACCAGCCGATCGAGGGCCATTCCGTGCAGCTCGTCAGGCGGATAGCCGCTGGCCGCCTCGGCCGCGCCGGTCCAGCCCGTGATACCGCCGTGCGGATCGAGCAGAAACAGGGCGGAATTGCCGGGACGCGCGGCACCGCTCTGGGTCGGAGGTTTCGTCGGGGCCGCCATCGCTCAACCGCAATAAACACCGGAATCGGCAAAATCGTTCGAGGCTACTGCCGGAGCCTCAGTCTGGCCTCAAGCTAGGCTAGAAGAGAGAGGCCCGCCGCGCGCCGAGGGAATTGGCGGAAAACCGGCCGCTCGGGCATAGTGCGCGGGATGCAGCAGAGCGTACCGATCGCACAGGATCTGGTCCTGGTGGGCGGCGGCCATGCCCATGTCCATGTGCTAAAGCGCTTCGGCATGCGGCCGGTGCCAGGGGTGCGCTTGACACTGGTCACCCGCGATGTCGAGACGCCCTATTCCGGCATGCTGCCGGGCTATGTCGCCGGGCTCTACAGCTTTGCCGAATGCCATATCGATCTGGTGCGGCTGGCGCGCTTTGCCGGCGCGCGGCTGATCCATGACGAAGCCGTCGGTCTGGACCGCGGGCGCCGCCAGATCTTATGCCGCGCGCACCCGCCGATCCGCTACGACATCTTATCGCTCGACATCGGCTCGACGCCGCGAATGGGCGATGCGGCGGGCGCCGCCGAGCACACTGTCTCGGTCAAGCCGATCGACCGGTTCGGCGAGCGCTGGGAGGCGCTCCTCGACCGCGCCCGTGAGTTGGGCCATATGCGGCTGGCCATTGTCGGTGGCGGCGCCGGCGGGGTCGAATTGGCGGTATCGGCGCAGCAGCGTCTCGCTCGCCTGCTTCCAACGCCGCCTCAAGTGACGCTGGTCACGCGCGAGGGGCTGCTGCCGTCGCACAATGACGCGGTCCGCCGCCGTTTCGAGATCATCTTCCGCGAGCGCGGCATGCGCGCGGTCGCCAACAATCCGATTGTGCGCGTTGAGCCGGGCCGGCTGATCGCGCAAGACGGCTCGGTGATCGAATTCGACGAGGCTTTGTGGGTCACCGAAGCGGCAGGTGCGCCGTGGCTCGCGAATACCGGCTTGCCGCTCGACGAGCGCGGTTTTGTCATCATCGACGAGACCTATCGCTCGCCGGCCGACACCGCAGTCTTCGCGGCCGGCGATATCGCGACGATGCCGGCCTATCCGCGCGAGAAGGCCGGAGTCTACGCGGTGCGCGCCGGCCCGCCGCTTGCCGACAATCTGCGGCGCGCGCTCGCCGGCCACAGGCTGCGCCGCGCTGTGCCGCAGCGCCAGGCCTTGGCCTTGATCGGCACCGGCGACAAGCGGGCGGTAGCTTCGCGCGGCCGACACGAGGCTTATGGCGCGCCCGTGTGGTGGTTGAAGGACTGGATCGACCGGCGCTGGATGCGCCGCTATACCGACCTGCCCGCGATGGAATCCGTGGATGACGATGCGATGCGCTGCGGTGGTTGTGCCGCCAAGGTGCCCGCCGATGTGCTGGCGCGCGTCATGGCGCGGCTCGATGCGCCTGTGAGCGATGCCGTCGCGATCGGGCTCGACAGCCCGGATGACGCCGCGCTGCTGTCGTTCCCCGGCGCGCCGCCTTTGCTGCAGACCGTCGATTTCTTCCGTGCGATGGTCGGCGACCCTTATCTCTTCGGGCGCATCGCCGCGACTCATGCGCTCGGCGACATCTATGCGATGGGCGGCGTGCCCGAGACGGCCCTCGCGATCGCGACCGTGCCGCCGGCGGCACGACCGTCGATTGTCGAGCATGATCTGTTTCACATGATGCGGGGCGGCAGCGAGGTGCTCGCAGCTGCCGGCGCGGCGTTGGTCGGGGGCCATAGCGCGGAGGGCGCCGAACTTGGGCTTGGTTTCGCGGTGACCGGCCGCACCCGCCCGGGCCGGCTGCTGCGCAAGGGCGGACTCCGGCCGGGTGACCGGCTACTGCTGACAAAGCCGCTCGGCACCGGGGTCATCCTCGCGGCCGAGATGCGCCGGCTCGCTCCGGCGCGCGTTGTGACCGCGGCGATCGGAACGATGCTGCAACCCGCTGCCGAGGCGTCGGCTTGTCTCGCCGCTTATGGCGCGACCGCCTGCACCGATGTGACCGGCTTCGGTCTGCTCGGCCATCTGCTGGAAATGCTGACTGCGTCGGACGCCGATGTGCTGCTCGACCCGGATCGGGTGCCGGTGCTCGACGGCGCGATGACGCTGCTGCGCGAGGGGCTTGCCAGCTCGCTGCATGCCGGTAATTCGATTGCGCTCTCAAGCCTGACCGGTGAGGCGGCGCAGGATCCGGCTCTCGCGGCCTTGTTGATCGATCCGCAGACAGCCGGCGGCCTGCTCGCCGGTGTTCCGGCCGATCGGGCGACCGACTGTCTGGCCGAATTGCAGCGGCTCGGCTATCGCGCCGCGGAGATCGGGGTTGTCGCGCCTAGGAGCGGCGGCAAGCCGCGTGTTTCGCTCGAAGCGGGTTGCGTCAGGCCGGCCGAGGCGCCGCTGGCTGCAGTGGCGCATTCATGAACGACGCGTCGGCAGGGGTGCGTGCCGGCCGGGCCGCGCTGCCCTCGGTCGATCGCGTGCTGCGCGGATCCGGCGCGTCGACCCTCATCGAATTGCACGGCCGCGCCCTCGTTGTCGATGCGGTGCGCAGCATGCTCGCCGACTATCGGAGCCGCCGCCAAGGCGCCTCCGTCGAGGCCGTCCTCACTGATTGCGGTGAGCGGTTGGCGCGGATGGCGCAGCCGTCACAGCGCCGCGTCTTCAATCTGACCGGCACGGTGTTGCATACGAATTTGGGCCGTGCGCCCTTGCCCGAAGAGGCGGTCATCGCCGCCGCCGAGGCGATGCGCGCGCCGACAACGCTCGAATACGATCTCGACAGGGGCCGGCGCGGTGAGCGTGACGATCACATTGCCGGGTGGCTGACCCGCTTCACCGGCGCGGAAGCGGCGCTCGCGGTCAACAACAACGCCGGCGCTCTGGTGCTTGCGTTGAATGCGCTGGCCGCCGGCCGCGAGACGATTGTCTCGCGCGGCGAGTTGATCGAAATCGGCGGCTCGTTCCGCCTGCCTGACTTAATGGAGCGCGCCGGCACAAAGCTGCGCGAAGTCGG
>VAZF01000325.1 GCA_005888425.1 Alphaproteobacteria bacterium | reverse complement strand
CTGGTGTTGCCGGGCTTCACCGCGCTGCTTGATGGCTTGCCGCTGAGCGAGGTCGCGCGCGTTCGCACGCCGTTTGCCATCGAGCGGGTGCGGATCGCGCTGGCCGAATTGCCGGAGAGCGGTGTTCGCGCGTATCTCGTCGATCACCCCGCCTTTTACGACCGGCCGGGCAGCCCCTATGCCGATCCGGTGGGCCGCGAATGGCCCGACAATCATCGCCGGTTTGCGCTGCTTGGCTGGGCCGCCGCGGCGCTGGCGCAAGGCGCGGACCCGAAGTGGCGGCCGGACATCCTGCACGCGCATGATTGGCATGCCGGGCTCGCGCCGGCCTATCTGCGTGCGGCGGGGGCGCCCGTGCCGAGCGTCTTTACGGTGCACAATCTCGCCTATCAGGGATTTTTTCCGGCCTCCGGTTTCGCCGATCTCGCGCTGCCGCCGGGGCTTTTCTCGATCGACGGGGTCGAGTTCTATGGCGGCATCTCTCTTCTGAAGGCCGGGCTGTTCTATGCCGACCGGCTGACGACGGTGAGCCCGACTTACGCCCGCGAGATCCAGACGCCGGCTTTTGGCAACGGCCTCGACGGCCTCCTGCGCAGCCGCGCCGGGGTGCTGAGCGGCATTTTGAACGGCGTCGACCCGAAGATCTGGTCGCCGGAGAATGATGCATTATTGCCGCGACGATACGGCATCGACGACGCGGCAGCCGGCAAGGCGGCAGCCAAAGCCGCGCTGCAGCGCCGGCTGGGCGTAGCGGTGGAGCCCGAGGCGCTGCTGTTCGGCGCGGTGACGCGCTTGAGTTCGCAGAAAGGGCTCGATCTGCTGCTCGCCGCGCTGCCCGCGCTGATCGCCGAAGGCGTCCAGCTGGCATTGCTCGGCAGCGGCGACGCCGATCTCGAAGCCGGTTTCGCGGCGGCGGCTGCCGCCCATCCCGGGCGGGCCGGGATCGTCGTCGGCTATGACGAGGCGCTGTCGCATCTGATCATGGCGGGGGCCGATAGCGTGCTCGTGCCGTCGCGCTTCGAGCCGTGCGGGCTGACCCAGCTCTATGCGCTGCGTTATGGCGCGCTGCCGTTGGTGCGGCGCACCGGCGGGCTCGCCGATACCGTTGTCGACGCCAATGCCGTCACCTTGGCCGAAGGCAACGCGACCGGTTTCGTGTTTGACGCCGAGAGCCCGACCGCGCTGCTCGAGGCGGCGCGACGGGCGATGGCGCTTTATGCCGATCACGCGAGCTGGCGGCGGGTCATGCGGCAGGCGATGGCCCAGGATTTCAGCTGGGATGCCGCGGCGCGGCAGTACAAGGCGCTCTATACCGGGTTGCGGTCCCGCCGTGTTGCGGCGCGGCGCCGCCGCTTGGCCTGAATATTGCTGGTTCTACTCTAGCGTGCTACGCGGTGCCCCCAACCGCGTCACGCGACGAGGAGCGAGAGACGTGGACGATCCTGTGAAATTGCGCGAATTGGCGGCCTGGTACCGGACGTTCGCCGAGCAGAGCGGCAACCCGACGATCTGGGACGGCCGATTGCGGACGGCCGAGGACCTCGAAGCGGAGGCGACCGAAGTCGAAACCCGCTCGGCGCGGGCGCGGTGCAATCGCTATTTGTCGAGCCAGACCTCTTCCATGCGCCAGCCGTTGTAAATGCTGTTGACCTGAATGTTGAGGCCCTTGACCTCGGGCCGCCAGCAGGTCGCCTGACGCATGTGGTAGAGGATCGGGCGCACCACCCGGTCCTGCAAGCGCCGGTCGATCTCCGATACCAGCCGGCGCCGCTTCTCCTGATCGCTTTCGGCGGATTGCTGGTCGATCAGCGTGTCGAGCTCGCGATCGCAGCTATGGGTGTAGTTGCGGTTCGAATCGCAAATATAGTTCTCGTAGAAATTCTGGTCGGGGTCGTCGAGTTTGTCTCGCGCGGCGACCGCAGCGGCACGCATGCCCTCGAATTGCGGCTGTGGCGGATGGCGGAGATCGACCCGAAGAGCGGTGCCGGCGGCTGGTATCGCGATATCGGCGGCGGCATGGGCCAGGCGCTCAACGCCGCGACGGCGATGCCGGCCTATACGCTGTCCGACCGCGGCACCTGACTCAGCTTCAAGAACAAGGGGCTGCTCGCGATCTTGATCGAAGGCGATCCGCTGCTCATCAACCGCTACGATGTCATAGAGCTGAACCCGGACAAGCATCCGGGGCCGCGCTTGGCGGCGGCGCACCGGCTCGCCGAGTGGCTGGCGTCAGCGGCGGGGCAGAAGGCGATCGGCGATTACCGCGTCGATGGCGAGCAGCTCTTCCATCCGTCGGCTGCACAGCCGCGCTGAGCGTCTTTGCCTAACAACGACGCCGTCAGCGTCAGCTGACGGCGTCACAACCAAATTGGCTTAGGAGAACTGGGTCGGCTTAGTAGCCCCACCACGGACCCCAATGATGATGGCGATGCCACGCCCAAGGACCGTAGTGGTGATGGACGCACTCCCAGCCAAAGCCGTTCCAGAAGCAGCGGGCTTCGGCGGGCTGCGACGCCGCGATCCCGGCCAGCAGGGTGACGGCGGTCAACGCACTCAGGATGAACTTCATCTTACACCTCGTGATCTCTCACGTTCTGCATGTAAAAACGCGACGGAAGAATGAAAAATTCCGGCGCGTTGCCGGTGATCATTCGAGGTCTGTTTCGTCGGGAGGTTTGGTTGATGGAGAAAGAAATGGCGCCGCCGGTCTCCCAGCGGCGCCATTCCTCAACGGATGACTGGATTAGTACCAGTCGCGATAGATCGGCCGGTCAAAGCCCCGGTCGAAGTCCCGGTGGCGATAGCCATACCCGCCCCAGCCATAACCCATCATCGGGCCACGGTGCACACAGGTCGTCTCGAACCCATTGCTGAAGCAGCGGGCCTCGGCGGGCTGCACGAACGCCACCCCAGCGATCGCCGCGGCCATTATCGCTCCAAGAATAAACCTCATGAGGATACCTCCTCTGCTGGTTACTCCCGAGAGAACACCAGGAGGGAGACAGGAAATCTCATCCGATCCTAGGAATGCAGGTGGATCAGTCCATTATCCACCGAGACGCTTGATTGATGCTTTACCACCAATCGAGCACATTCATGGGCCAACGACTTGCCGCGGCTGATAAATCGCGAGATGCGCGACATGCGCTATAGCGGCTTCATCGGCCAAAACCAGAACATCGACATCGACAAAGCGATGGCCCTTGTGCTCGTAATTGGCGGTGACCCGGCCGCGTGCCGACAAGCTTGCGCCGATATGCGCGGCGGCGAGGTGCTGGATACGGCTCGACACATGAATCCAGGGCCCGAGCGCGACATTGCGATTGATGACGAAATTGCAGGCCCGCAGGATCGTCGCCGGATGGATCAGCCCCTCCTCGGCGTAGAGCGGCAGGCTCTCGCGCAGATCGGCGCGGTGCTGGGCGGCTAACTCCGGGGTGATCGGGTAGGGATCGAGGCCGAGCCAAATACCGATCGCGAGCGAGGTCTCGTCGGCCGGCGGGCGCAAGGCGCGCTGCGCGACCTTGTGGAATGAAGCAAGCGCGGGCGCGGCAGCCGGCGTTGCGGGCAGGGCGGCGCGGCCGGTGGCGCAGCGCTCGCCGTGGGACTCGACGATGATTTCGAGCCCGGCGGCGTCCTCGCCTGCGATGACGGTCGCGGTCTCGCCGTCATAGACCGGCTTGAAGAAACGGCA
>VAZF01000324.1 GCA_005888425.1 Alphaproteobacteria bacterium | reverse complement strand
CGACGGCAGGTTCGCCGGGTTCTCGCCAGGAAAGATGCGGGCGCGCAACCGGGTACGAACGATCCCGGGATCGATCAGATTGACGCGCAGGCGGGTGCGCGCGACCTCGCCGGCATAGATCCTGACCATCGCTTCGAGGCCGGCCTTGCTAACTGCGTACGGCCCGTAATAGGGCAGCGCCTCGCGCGCCAAACCAGTCGTCACGAACACCGCCCTGCCGTGCTCGGCGGCGCGCAATAGCG
>VAZF01000323.1 GCA_005888425.1 Alphaproteobacteria bacterium | reverse complement strand
CAGGCGGGCGAGGGCGCCAAGCTCGGTTCCGGACGCGCCCGCCGCCGCTGGATCGCGATCAGCGCGATCAGGCTGAGCAGCCCGCAAAACATCAGATAATAGCTCGGCGACAGGCTATCGCCCGTCTGCACTATCAGCCAGGTCGCGACCAGTGGCGCGAGGCCGCCAAAGACCGACACCGAGATGCTATAGCCGAGCGCCACGCCGACCGCTCGGGTGTCGACCGGGAACTGCTCCGACATCAGCGATGGCAACACGCCGCTGTAGCCGGCCTTGACCAGCTGGAGCCACGCGACGGCGATGATGCAGGTGGCCAGCGACGGCCAGGCGGCCATCAGATAAAAGGCGGGGTATGGGGTGAGGACGAACAGCCAGCAGGTGATCACC
>VAZF01000322.1 GCA_005888425.1 Alphaproteobacteria bacterium | reverse complement strand
TAGGTCGGGATATAAGCGAGGATGTAGAACGAGGCGTTGGAAATGATCGAAATCCCCAATGCCAGCACCACCTCCAGCGGATAGCGGCGCAGCAGGTCGCTGATCGGTATCGTTTCGGGCTTCTCGGCTTTGAGAAACTCCGGCGTCTCGACCAATTTGGAGCGGATGTAGAGCCCGGCGGGCCCGACCAGCATCCCGAAGACATACGGGATCCGCCATCCCCAATCGACGAGCTGCTCGTGGCTCAACACCGTTGTCAACGTGACGCCGAACAGTGAGGCGAGGACCGTGATCATCCCGCCGGTCGCGAATGCCCAACTGGCGCTGAAGCCGCGCCTGTCGCCGGCATGCTCGGACAAAAAGCTGACCGCGCTGCCGAATTCGCCGCCGACTGAAAACCCCTGCAGCAGGCGCGCCAGCGTGATCAGGATCGGCGCGGCCATGCCGATCGTCGCGTAGCCGGGCGTCAGCGCCATCAGCGTCGTACCGATCATCATCAACGCGATCGACAGCAGCAGGCCGGCTTTGCGTCCAGCGCGATCGGTATAGCTGCCGACGACGATCGCCCCTAACGGGCGTACGAAATAGGCAAGCCCGAACGCGCCAAAGGTGATCAGCATCGACACGGTCGGATCGTGAGCGGGAAAGAAGACTTCCGCGATCGTCACGGCAAAAAAGCCGTAGACGACAAAGTCGAACCACTCCAGCACGTTGCCGATCATCGCCGCGACGATCATGCGGCTGAGAGTCGGGCGCGGCATCACGGCGCCGCCACCAGCGGTCTCCATAGTCATCCCACCCTGCTCGCTTCTAAGTTTATGTTGGCGCTAGTTTATGCCGTGTCGGCGAGCAGGGAAAGCTGGACGGAGACCTTGCCGTCATCGACATCAGCGAGCGGGATCGGGTAGTCGCCGGTAAAGCACGCGTCGCAGAACCGCGGCGACAGCCGGTCGCGGCCGGCTTCGCCCATCGCGCGGTAAAGCCCGTCGGTCGAGATGAAGGCGAGGCTGTCGACGCCGATAAAGCGCGCCATCGCGTCGACATCGTACCGCGCCGCGAGCAGCTGCTCGCGCGAGGGCGTCGCGATCCCGTAGAAGCACGGGAAGCGCGTCGGCGGGCTCGAGATGCGCATATGCACTTCGCGGGCGCCGGCGTTGCGCACCATCTCGACGATCTTTGTCGAGGTCGTGCCGCGCACGATCGAATCATCGACGAGGATGACCCGCTTGCCTTCGAGATCGGCGCGATTGGCGTTGTGTTTGAGGCGGACGCCGAGATGGCGGATCTGATCGGTCGGCTCGATAAAGGTGCGGCCGACATAATGGTTGCGGATGATGCCGAGCTCGAAGGGGAGGCCGGATTCGGCGGCGTAGCCGAGGGCCGCGGGCACGCCGGAATCGGGCACCGGCACGACAATGTCGGCTTCGACCGGCGCTTCCCGCGCCAATTCGCGGCCGATGCGCTTGCGCGCCTCATAGACGCTGTGTCCCTCGACGACGCTGTCAGGACGCGCGAAGTAGATGTACTCGAAAACGCAGAGCCGGGGCGGCACATCGGCAAACGGCCGGACGCTCCTGACCCCGCCGGCGCCGATGATGACGATCTCGCCGGGATCGACGTCGCGCACGAAATCGGCGCCGATGATGTCGAGCGCGCAGGTCTCGGAGGTGACGATCCAGGCGTCGCCGAGCCTGCCGAGCACGAGCGGGCGCACCCCCAGCGGGTCCCGCAGCCCGATGACCTCGTTCTGCGACAATGCGACCAGCGAATAGGCGCCCTCGACCTGACGCAGCGCGTCGGTCAGGCGATCGACGACGGTGTCCTTGAGGCTCGTCGCGATCAAATGCACGATGACCTCGGTGTCGCTGGTCGATTGGAACAGGCTGCCGCGCCGCACCAGCTGGCGCCGCAATTGGTAGGAATTGGTCAGGTTGCCGTTATGGCAGATCGCCAACCCGCCGAATTCGAAATCGGCGAAGAGCGGCTGGATGTTGCGCTGCGCCACCTCGCCGGTCGTCGCATAGCGCACATGGCCGATCGCGACATTGCCGGGCAGGCGGTCGATGACATCGCGGGAGCCGAAATTGTCGCCGACCAGCCCCGGTCCGCGATGCGCATTAAACTGGCTGCCGTCATAGGCGACGATGCCGGCCGCCTCCTGGCCGCGATGCTGCAAGGCATGCAGGCCGAGGGCGGTCAGCGCAGCGGCATCAGGATGGCCGTAAATCCCGAAAACGCCGCACTCTTCGTGAAAGTGGTCCGCGTCAGCGCGGCCGGTCTTCAGCATCCATTACCTGCAGCTGGTATCTGGCCGCTTCGGGTCCGATAAATATAGGAATTTTCCTCCGCCAATGCGAGGCCGCCATACCGGCGGTTGGTTCCTGCCAGCCCTGACAAAAACGTCATTCCGGGCCTCGGCGTTGGCCGATCCCGGAATGACATCCTTGGACCAGCGGATCCAGTATCCGAGCATGTCAGCGCTGGGTTCCGATGACCCGGTCGAGCTCGCGCTTCTCGGCCGGGCGGTAGGTCGGGCTGTGGTTCGGCTTGATGACTGTCGTATCGGGCGCACCGGAAGGGTTCTGCAAGGCCCGCATCGCCTTCTGGGCTTCCGCCGCCGGGGTCAGCGCGTGGATCACCTCGTCAACCGCAGCATTCTTGAGTTTCAGCGACTCGGGCAAGAAGCG
>VAZF01000321.1 GCA_005888425.1 Alphaproteobacteria bacterium | reverse complement strand
TGCCGTTGCTCGGCAAGATCGAGCGGCCGCGGCCGTTGCCGATCAGCATCGGCACGGCGGTGCTCGAAGCCACCGGCGGTCTCAGCACCGCCGGCTCGGCGGAGCGGCACTGAGATGCGCACGCTTCCGGCTCTCTTGCTCTCTGTGGCGATAGCCGTCGGCCTCGGCGGCGCCGCGCGCGCGCTGGAGGAAGCGCCAGAGCCGCCGCACCAGCAATGGCCGTTCGAAGGCGTGTTTGGCACCTATGACACGGCGGCGTCGCAGCGGGGTTTTCAGGTCTACAAGGAAGTCTGCTCGGTCTGCCACGCGGTGAAGCACCTTGCCTTCCGCAATCTCGAGGAGATCGGCTACACCGAGGACCAGGTCAAAGGCATTGCCGCGCAATATCAGGTGACAGACGGCCCCAACGACGAGGGCCAGATGTTTCAGCGCCCCGCTCGGCCGTCGGATCCGATCCCGGGCCCTTTCCCGAACGATCAGGCAGCCCGCGCCGCCAATAACGGCGCCTTGCCGCCCGATCTGTCATTGATCACCAAGGCGCGCGAGGGTGGCCCCGACTACGTCTATGCGATCCTCACCGGGTTCAAGGACCCGCCGGCCGGGTTCAAGGTCAACGAGGGTATGTACTACAACCAGTACTTTGCCGGGCATCAGATCAAGATGCCGCCGCCGCTGAGCCAGACCGACCAGCTCAAATATGCCGACGGGACCCAGGCCACCGTGCCGCAAATGTCGCATGATGTCGTCAGCTTTCTGAGCTGGGCGGCCGAGCCCAATTTGAACGAGCGACATCGCATCGGCTTCAAGGTGATCCTGTTTCTGATCATCGCGACCGGCGTCTTCTACGCCGCGAAGCGCAAGATCTGGTCGCGAATCCACTGATAATTCACCAGAGAGTCACAGAGCGCGCAGAGTAGACTCCGCACGAACTCTGTGATCTCTGTATCTCTGTGGTGGAA
>VAZF01000320.1 GCA_005888425.1 Alphaproteobacteria bacterium | reverse complement strand
CCGGTCTGCGGCCGCATCGGCGACACAGTCACGCAGGCGGGCCCGGCCGCCGGGATCGCGCTGAAGCGCGGCGGCACCTACATCGTCATGGAGGGTCCGCAATTCTCGACGCTCGCCGAAAGCCGGCTTTACCGAGGCTGGGGCTGCGACGTGATCGGCATGACAAACATGCCGGAAGCCAAGCTCGCGCGAGAAGCCGAGATTTGTTACGCGACAGTAGCGATGGTGACGGACTACGATTGCTGGCATCCCGGCCATGACGACGTGACGGTCGACATGATCCTGTCGGTACTCGACGCCAATGCCGAACGCGCCCGCGCCCTCGTCAAGGCTGTGGTGCCGTTGCTCGCCAAGCAGGCCGGCCCATGCCGGCAGGGTTGCGATCACGCGCTCGAAACCGCGCTGATCACTGCCTCCGACCACCGCGATCCGGCGCTCGTCGCGCGACTCGACGCGGTCGCCGGGCGGGTTCTGAAGAAATGAGACCGCGATGAAGGTAGCCGGCCGCCCGATGCGTACGATTTGGCTCGCCGAGGATGGGCGAACCGTCGAGATCATCGACCAAACCCGGCTGCCGCATGAGCTTGTCGTTCTCCGGCTCGCGAGCGCCGCCGATGCGGCGCGCGCCATCCGCGACATGCAGGTGCGCGGCGCGCCGCTGATCGGCGCGGCCGCGGCGTATGGGGTCGCCTTGGCCATGGCCGAGGACCCGTCGGAGAAGGGGCTCGACCGCGCGGTCGAAAGCCTCGCCGCGACGCGCCCCACGGCGGTCAATCTGCGCTGGGCGCTCGACGGGATGCGCCGCCATCTGAGCGAGTTGTCGGCGGAACAACGCTTTGCCGCCGCGATCGCACGGGCGGGGGAAATCGCCGAAGAGGATGTCGCGATCAACCGCGCGATCGGCGAGCACGGGCTCCGGCTGATCGAAGATGCGCATCGGCGAAAGGGCCGGCGCGGCACGGTGCAAATCCTGACCCACTGCAACGCCGGCTGGCTCGCGACGGTCGATTGGGGCACCGCCTTGGCGCCGGTCTACCGCGCTTATGATGCCCGGATCCCGGTGCATGTGTGGGTGGACGAGACGCGGCCGCGCAACCAGGGCGCCAGCCTGACCGCCTGGGAACTCGGCCAGCACGGCGTCCCCCACACGGTCATCGCCGATAATGCCGGCGGCCATCTGATGCGCCACGGCGAGGTCGATCTCTGCATCACCGGCACCGACCGCACGAGCGCGTCGGGCGATGTCGCGAACAAGATCGGCACCTATCTGAAGGCGCTCGCGGCCGCCGATAACGCCATTCCCTTCTATGTCGCCTTGCCATCACCGACGATCGACTGGGACATCGAGGATGGCGGCGCGATCCCGATCGAGCAGCGCGACCCGCGCGAGGTCACGCATATCGCCGGCTGGACGGAAGCCGGAGAACGGGTCGAGGTGCGGCTGACGCCGGCGGACAGCCCGGCGGCGAATTACGCCTTCGATGTCACGCCGGCGCGTCTCGTGACCGCGCTGATCACCGAGCGCGGCGTCTGCCCGGCCTCGCGCGAAGGCCTTCTCCGGCTGTTCCCGGAGCGACGCCGCCACGCCGCGTAGCGAATAGCGCAAACCAGGACGAGCTCCTCCCCTGCGAAGCGGGGGAGGGGGACCATGCGAAGCATGGTGGAGGGGGCATGCGAGCGCCGGATAGGACATTCCAACGCGCCCGCCACTTGCGCCGCGGAATGAGCTTGCCGGAGATCGTGCTCTGGCAGGCCTTGCGAAAACTGCGGCTCGGCGGCTTACGCTTTCGTCGGCAACACCCGATCGGACCGTATATTCTCGATTTCTATTGCCCTTCTGCGCGCCTCGCGATTGAGGTAGACGGGTTGGCGCATGATACCGTCGCCGAAGCACATCGAGATGCGCGTCGGTAAGAATGGCTTGCGCAACGCGGCGTGAGGGTATTGCGCCTTCGCGCCAGTGACGTTTTGAAGGATCAAAACTTGGAAGGCGCCCTTCTCGGGATCAAAGAAATGGCCAGCATCGCCCCCTCCGGCTCGCTCCGCTCGCCACCTTCCCCGCTGCGCGGGGGAGGAGCCTAATTCGCGCCGCGAAGGAGAAAAGATATGACCACCCGCCGGGAATTGCTCGGCCAGGCCGCCGGCGCTCTCGCCGGCATCGCGTTCACCGGCTGCGGGCTGACGCGCGGCGCCGCGGCGCAAACGCCGGGGCAAGCGCGCCGGCGCGAGGTCGTCGTCGCCGGAAAGCGGGTCACGACCGTCGATATTCACGCGCATTGCCACATCCCCGATGCGCTCGAGCTGGCGGGGCAGAAGGTGCGCTTCCCGAAGCTCGTCATCACGCCCGAGCGCATCAAGGTCATGGACGAGCAGGGCATCGATATCGAGGCGCTGAGCATCAATCCGAATTTCTGGGACAAGGCCGAGCGCGACCTCCAGGCGCAAATCGTCAAACTGCAGAACGAGAAGGTCGCCGAGATCTGCGGCAAGACGCCGGACCGCTTTGTCGGCCTCGCCTCGGTCGCGCTCGCCTATCCCGATCTCGCCGCCGAGCAATTGCAGGATGCGGTCAAGCGGCTCGGGATGCGCGGCGCGCTGATCGGCGGCAGCGTCAACGGCACGGAGCTTTCCGACCCTAAACTGAACCCGTTCTGGGCCAACGCGGAGGAGCTCGGGATCGTCATCTTCATCCACCCGCAAGGCACCCCCGAGCTGGAGGCGAGCGGTCGCCTGAAGGGCGGCGGCGGCCTAGAAAACGTAATCGGCAACCCGCTGGAGACCACAAT
>VAZF01000319.1 GCA_005888425.1 Alphaproteobacteria bacterium | reverse complement strand
GTGTTCGACGGCAACGGTAAATACGAGTCGCAGTGGAACAACCTGCACCGGCCCTGCGGCCTCTACATGCACAACACGAAACACCCGGTTTGCTACATCGGCGAATTGGGGCCGGTCATGGGGGTCAACCGCAACAGCCCCAATCTCGGGCCGCGCGTCAGCATCGTCGACCACCAGGGCAAGCTGTTGTCACGCTTTGGCGACCCGCATGCCGGCACCGCGCCGACCGCGTTTCTCGGACCGCACGGCCTCACCGTCGACTCGCGCGGCGACCTCTACGTCGGCGAGGTGTCGTGGACGCAATGGCCGCAATTCTTCGACACGCCTCGCCCCGCCCATATCCGCTCCTTGCAGAAATACGAGAAGGTGCATTGAGGCCGCCGGATTGAGGCCAAGGCGTTGAGCGGGCTTTCCGACGCGCTGGCGCGGCTCGGACGCGCCGTGGCGCGGCTCGAAGCCGCCGCAGCGGCCCGGCACCCCGTGAACGGCCGCGACGACGAGGTGGCAGCTGCTGCGGCCGCGATCGCCGGCCGCGTCGAGGCGGCGATCGCAAAGCTCGACCGGCTCTTGGAAAAGGAGGCCGGCTGAGATGGCCGAGGTCGTCGTCAAGGTCAACGGCCGCGACTTTCCGCTCTCCTGCGCCGACGGACAGGAAACCCGCACGCGGCGGCTGGCGCAATATGTCGACAGCAAGATCACGGAGTTCGCTAAAGGACTCGGCCAGGCCGGCGAACTGCGCCTGCTGCTGCTCGCGGCGCTCGTCATCGCCGACGAATTGTCGGATGCGGGCGAAGCTCTGCAGCAGGAGCGCAACCGCCCCTCCGCGCCTGAACTTGCCGAGGCTGCTGCCGCAGCAAGCGAGATAAATGGCATCGCCGAACGGATCGAGGGCATTGCGGCGGCGCTCGAATCCGCCTAGCTAAAGGGTGGGTGGGGCTGCGCGGCGCGTCAGGCCGCTTATACCCCGGGGCCGATATCTACCGTTTGGGAGCTGTCCCTGTCGGAGTCGTGGCTTCGATATATGGCGCCCACCTGCAGTGCAGGGCCACGGTGGGTTTGCAACGCCAACGGCCGAGGCGGCTCCACCCAACTAATTCCCCGCTGTTGCACGTTTGTCATTCCGGGGCCCGAGCTAAGCGAGGGAGCCCGGAATCCATGAACACAGGCCTCTGGAATATGGATTCCGGGCTCGCGGCATCGCCGCGCCCCGGAATGACGTTCTATGTATTGCGTGATATTGCGTGATTTTTGGAGTTCGCTTTCGTGAATATCCTGTTTTGCGGCGATGTCGTCGGGCGCTCCGGGCGGGAGGCGGTGAGCCGCCACCTGCCCGGATTGAAGCGCGACCTCGCGATCGATGTGGCGATCGTCAACGCCGAGAACGCCGCGCATGGCTATGGGTTGACCGAGCGGCTCGCAGGCGAGCTTTACGATGCCGGCGCCGACATCCTGTCGACCGGCAACCATGTCTGGGACCAGCGCGAGCTGATCCAGTACATCGCGCGCGATGACCGCATCCTGCGCCCGGCCAATTTCCCGGCGGGGACGCCCGGTGCCGGCTGGCGGCTGCATCCGGTCGAGGGCGGGCATACCCTGCTCGTCGTCAATCTGATGGGCCGGCTGTTCATGGACGCGCTCGACGACCCCTTTGCCCGGCTCCAAGCGATCCTCGCGCAATATAAGCTCGGCGAGAGCGCCACCGCGATCGTCGTCGATTTCCATGGCGAGGCGACGAGCGAGAAAATGGCGTTCGGCCATTTCGCCGATGGCCGGGTCTCGGCCGTGCTGTGCACGCATACGCATGTGCCGACCGCCGATCATCAGATCCTGCCCGGCGGCACCGCCTTCCTTAGCGATGCCGGGATGTGCGGCGACTACGATTCGGTCATCGGCATGGAAAAGGGGCCCTCGGTGCGGCGCTTTGTGACCAAGATGCCGACCGAGAAACCAAAGCCTGCCGAAGGCGAAGCAACCCTGTGCGGCGTCTTTGTGGTAATCGATGACAGGACAGGGCTGGCCCGCCGCATCGAGCCGGTGCGGGTCGGCGGCCGGCTCGCCGAGCAGGTGCCGCTTCCATGAACGGAGAGGCGATGGGTTGGGGCGATGAGCCGGAGGATGCCGCGTTTGCGCCCGATTCGCCGCAATCCTGCCATATTGCCTTGTTAGCCCGCGCCTGAAGGAGAGCGGCGGAAATGGCCGGCCATTCGCAATTCAAAAACATCATGTACCGGAAGGGCGCGCAGGACAAAAAGCGCGCCAAGGTCTTCACCAAGATCATCCGGGAACTGACGACGGCGGCGCGCACCGGGCTGCCCGATCCGAACGCCAATCCGCGGCTGCGCGCAGCGGTGCTCGCGGCGCGGCAGGCCAACATGCCAAAGGACACGGTCGAGCGGGCTATCAAGCGCGGCGCCGGCGGCGAGGGCGGCGAGGCTTATGAAGAGGTGCGGTACGAGGGTTACGGGCCGGGCGGCGTCGCGGTCATCGTCGAAGCCTTGACCGATAACCGCAACCGCACCGCCAGCGAGGTGCGCGCTGCCTTTACAAAGGCCGGCGGCGCCCTTGGCGAGACCAACAGCGTCGGTTTTCTGTTCGATCATGTCGGCGAGATCGCCTACCCGGCGGGCGTCGGCAGCGCCGATGAGATGCTCGAAGCGGCGATCGAGGCCGGCGCCAGCGATGTCGAGAGCGACTCGGACGGCCATGTCGTGATCTCGGCGCCGGACGATTTCAACGCGGTGCGCGACGCGCTCGAAAAGCAGTTCGGGCCGGCGCTGTCGGCGCGACTCGGCTGGCGCCCGAAGACGGCGACGCCGGTCGACGAGGAGACGACGCAAGGGCTGCTCAAGCTGCTTGAGACGCTCGAAGACAGCGACGACGTCCAGAACGTCTACGCGAATTTTGAGGCCGGCGAGGATGTGCTGGAGCGGCTGAGCGCCTGATCGGGGCGTATCGAGTTCGTCACCCCCGCGGAAGCGCGGGGCCAGGGTTTGCAGTGGGGATGTGAGCCCTCGGTTCTCGCTGGTGCGGGAATGACGCCGAACGTGGGGGGAGCGCGATGCGGGTCCTGGGGCTCGATCCCGGGCTGCGCCATACGGGGTGGGGGGTCATCGACGTGGCCGGCAATCGGCTTTCCTATGTCGCCGACGGGGTGGTGCATGCCCCGACCGATCTGCCCTTGGCCGATCGGCTCGTGGCGCTGTTCCGCCAGTTGATCAACATCATCGAGCGCTTCCGCCCCGACGAGGCGGCGGTCGAGGAGACCTTCGTCAACAAGAATGCCGCCTCGACGCTGAAGCTCGGAGTCGCGCGCGGTGTCGTGCTGCTCGCACCGGCCGAGCGCGGCCTGCCGGTCGCCGAATATTCCGCGAACCTCGTCAAGAAGTCGGTGGTCGGCGCCGGCCATGCCGAGAAGGCCCAGGTCCAGATGATGGTGCGCCGCCTGTTGCCGGGCTGCGCGGTCGCAACGCCTGATGCAGCCGATGCACTCGCCGTCGCGATCTGTCACGCACATCACGCCGGCACCGCGCGGATTTGGCAGCCGGTTCGGGTGTCCCCAGCTCAGGAGTCAACTGGCCGATGATCGCGAAGCTCGCCGGTCTCCTCGACCAGGTCACATCGGACGGCGCCGTGATCGATGTCGGTGGCGTCGGCTATCTCGTTTTCTGCTCGACCCGCACGACCACGCAGTTGCCGCCGCCCGGCGGCCCGGCGCGGCTCCTGATCGAGACGCATGTCCGCGAAGACCACATCCATCTTTACGGCTTTATCGATGCCGTCGAGCGCGACTGGTTTCGCCTGCTGACAACGGTCCAAGGCGTCGGCGCGCGGCTGGCCTTGGCACTGCTGTCGGCGGTATCGCCCGATCAGCTGGCATTGGCGATCTTGTCGCAGGACAAGGCGACTCTGGCGCGCGCCGACGGCGTCGGACCGCGCCTCGCCGCCCGGATCGCCAACGAGCTGCGCGACAAGATCGGCGGGCTCGCGACCGCCGCGCCGATGCCGGTCGCCGCGACCTTAGCGTCAGGGAACGGCAGCGGGACAGGCGCCACGGCCGATGCGGTCTCTGCGCTCGTCAATCTCGGTTATCGCCGCGCCGAGGCGTTCGGCGCGGTCGCGACGGCGGCCCGCAAGCTCGGCGATAAGGCGGCGCTCGACGCGCTGATCCGCGCCGGGCTGCAAGAACTCGGGCAGCCCGCGACGCAAGGGGCCGCGCGATGAGCGACGCGGCAGCTCGAATCATCGCCGCCGAGCGCGCCGAGCAGGATGCGCCGGAAGCCTCGATCCGGCCGGCGACGCTCGAGGAGTTCGTCGGTCAGCGCCAGCTGCGCGACAATCTGCGCGTCTTCATCGACGCCGCGCGCAGCCGCCGCGAGGCGCTCGATCACGTGCTGTTCTTCGGTCCGCCCGGGCTCGGCAAGACCACCTTGGCGCAGATCGTCGCCCGCGAATTGGCGGTCGGCTTCCGCGCGACCTCCGGC
>VAZF01000318.1 GCA_005888425.1 Alphaproteobacteria bacterium | reverse complement strand
TGATGGTCGAGGTGTTTGGCGATGCCGGCAAGCACGCCCGGGCCGCGGTCGGCACGAGCGCATTACCGGGCGGCGTCGCGGTCGAGGTCGAAGCGACCTTCGAACTCGGCTGAACGGCCGCCATGATGAACGACCCGGGGAACTCCACTGCCGAAACCATCACCCTTCGCATTCACGCCGCGATCAGCGAGATCGCACCAGAGGCCTGGGATGCCTGCGCCGGTGATATCAACCCGACGGTGTCGCACGTCTTTCTGAGTGCGCTCGAGGAAAGCGGCTCCTGCACGGCGCGCAACGGCTGGGCGCCGCAGCATTTGTCCTTCGCCGACCCCGCCGGCCGCGTCATCGGCGTCGTGCCGATGTATCTAAAGAGCCATTCTTACGGCGAATACGTGTTCGATTGGGGCTGGGCGGACGCCTTTGAGCGCGCCGGCGGCCGCTATTATCCAAAGCTGTTATGCGCCGTGCCGTTCACGCCTGTGCCCGGGCCGCGTCTGATGATCGCGCCCGCTGCGCCGCCCGACACAAAGCGGCACCTGATCGCCGGGATGATCGAACTGACGCGCCAGCGGCAGATCTCGTCACTGCATGTCAATTTTCCGGAGATGGAAGACTTCGAGGCGTTTGGCGAAGCCGGGTTCCTGCCGCGCATCGGCCAGCAGTTTCACTGGACAAACGACGGGTACGGCGATTTCGACGACTATCTCGCGGCGCTGAATTCGAGGAAGCGCAAGGCGGTGAAGAAAGAGCGGCGCGAGGCGCTCGCCGATGGCGCTATCGCTATCGAGGTGTTGAGCGGCTCGGATCTCACCGAGAAGATCTGGGACGCCTTCTACCGGCTCTATCTCGCGACCTCCGACCGGAAGTGGGGCTCGGCCTATCTGAACCGGCGCTTCTTCTCGCTGATCGGCGAGCGCATGCCCGATAAGGTCGTGCTCGTCATGGCCAAGCGTGGCCGCGACTACATCGCCGGCGCTTTCAACATCCTCGGCCGTGACACGATCTACGGCCGCAATTGGGGCGCCCACCGCGAGTACCGCTTCGTGCATTTCGAGTGCTGCTATTACAGTGCGATCGAGTTCGCGATCACGCATGGGCTAAAGCGGGTCGAGGCCGGCGCGCAAGGCCCGCACAAATTGCAGCGCGGCTATCTCCCGGTGCCGACCTACAGCGCGCACTGGATCCCCGATCCGGCGTTCCGGCGTGCGGTCGCCGCCTTTCTCGCGCGCGAACGCGAGATGGTGGCGGAGAAGATCGAGCAGCTGTCCGAGTTCTCGCCGTTCCGCCACGAAGACTGAACCACGACCGGCCCCGGCCGCTCTCACGCAAAGCTGAAGCGCGCAGGCGGTAAAAGGCTGGCATTTCCCGTCCGGCCGGTTGCAAATTGCGCCGATGCCGGACAAAGGCGTGAGCCGTTCTTCAATCAGCCGTTTTATCCCGCTTGGCCTGCTGGTCCTCGCCGGGGTTCTGTTCGTCGCCCTTGGCGGATTGCGCTACCGAAGCTTCGGCGCCCTGGCCGAAAATTGCGAGGGGCTCCGCGATTTTGTGGCGCAGGGCGGGATCGCCGCCGGCCTCGCCTTTGTCCTCGCCTATGCGGGGCTTGTCGCGCTGTCGTTGCCGGTCGCGGCGTTCTTGTCGATCACGAGCGGGTTCCTGTTTGGATGCTGGCTCGGCGCCGCTTACGCCGTCATCGGCGCGACGATCGGCGCCACGATTGTCTTCCTTGCTGTCCGGGTCAGTATCGCCGGCCTTGTCGAGCGCGCCGGTCCGCGCGTGCGCCGGCTTGAGGCCGGCTTCCACGAGGACGCGTTGAGCTATCTCTTGGTCTTGCGGCTGATCCCGATTTTTCCGTTCTGGCTTGTCAATCTCGCCGCCGGCGCGGTCGGCTTGCGGCTTCCGGTGTATGTGTTCGCGACGCTGGTCGGCATGATCCCCACCAGCTTTGTCTATGCCAGCCTCGGCAATGGCCTCGGCGATGTGCTGGCGCAGGGCCAGCACCCCGATCTCGCCATTCTGTACCGCCCGAGCGTCCTGCTGCCGATCATCGGGCTGGCCGCGCTGGCCCTCCTGCCGGTCTTCTACAAGCGCTGGCGCGGCGCGCGCAGCAAGCAGCCGGCTTGAGCGACGCGCTCACCCCCGATCTCTGCGTCATTGGCGCCGGATCGGGCGGACTCGCGGTCGCGGCCGGGGCGGTGCAGATGGGCGCCAGCGTCGTCCTTTTAGAGCGCGGCGAGATGGGCGGCGACTGCCTCAATTACGGCTGTGTGCCCTCGAAATCGCTGCTCGCCGCGGCGAAACTCGCCGATATGGGTCGGCATGGCGGTGCGCTCGGCGTTTTCTATGAACCGCCGCGTATCGACTTTGCTGCGGTGGCGGACAGTGTCGAACGGGTCAT
This sequence comes from Alphaproteobacteria bacterium, assembly GCA_005888425.1. Lineage (GTDB taxonomy): Bacteria > Pseudomonadota > Alphaproteobacteria > ATCC43930 > CGMCC-115725 > DATARH01. The sequence continues at coordinate 275 of VAZF01000318.1, read as the reverse complement.
CGCCGCGATCGCCCCGAACGACTCGCAAGAACGTTTCGAGCGGCTTGGGGTGCGAGTCATCCGCGCCGAAGCGCGTTTTCTCGATCGCCGCACTGCGCAGGCCGGCGACACGCTGATCCGTCCGCGCCGGTTTGTCATCGCGACGGGCTCGCACCCGGTCGTCTCGCCGATCCCCGGCCTCGAGACGGTGCGGTATTTCACGAACGAAACAATTTTCACGAACCGCGAGCGACCCGAGCATTTGATCGTCATCGGCGGCGGGCCGGTCGGGATCG
>VAZF01000317.1 GCA_005888425.1 Alphaproteobacteria bacterium | reverse complement strand
ACACCGCACGGCATCAAGGTCGATGCGCGGCTGCGCACGACGAACCGCCGCGCCTTTGCCATCGGCGATGCGGCCGGCGGGCCGCAATTCACGCATGCCGCGCTCTACCACGCCGGGATCGTCATTCGGAACGCGCTGTTCCGGCTGCCGGCGCGGGTCGATTACCGCGCCCTCCCCTGGGTGACCTACACCGATCCGGAATTGGCGCAGGTGGGGTTGACCGAAGCGGGCGCGCGCGAGCAAGGAGATGTGCACGTGCTGCGCTGGCCGTTCGCCGACAACGATCGCGCGCATACCGAGCGCGACACGGTTGGGGAGGTGAAAATCATCA
>VAZF01000316.1 GCA_005888425.1 Alphaproteobacteria bacterium | reverse complement strand
GGTGCCCGGCATCTACACAAAGCTGATGGATGTCGACAAGGTCGACCTCGTCATTTCGGGTTACGGCACCAACATCGCCGCGCCGGCGATGCCGGTGGTGATCCAGCACAACGCGACCTTCATCAGCCTCTTCGCGCTCGACATCAACGAGGAGTTCAAATACCCGAAATATTTCTCGATGCTGCCGGTCGGCCCTGATCCGCGGCCGGCGATCACCGCGGGGTTCTTCGACATCATCAAGGCGAACAAGGAAAAGCTCGGCCTCAAGACGATCGCGATTGCGACCGGCGATGGCGAGGCGACGCGCAACGGCACCGACGGTGCCCGCGTCAACATTAAGAAGGCGGGGCTCGATATCGTCTACGACAAGACCTATCCGCTGACGACGACCGATTTCAGCCCGATCATCCGCGCCATCCAATCAACCAATGCCGATATCGTGCTGATCTCCTCTTATCCGAACGACAGCGTCGGGGTGATCCGCAGCGTCAACGAGCTCGGGCTCAAGACCAAGGTGTTCGGCGGCAATCTGACCGGCCCACAAAGTACTTCGATCAAGACCTCGCTTGGGCCGAGTCTGAACGGCATCATCACCTTCGACTGGTGGCTGCCGGCGCCGGCGATGCGCTTTCCCGGCGTTATGGAGTTCCTGAAGACCTATCAGGCGCGCGCCGGCCAGGAGGGGGTCGATCCGCTGGGCTACTATCTCGGTCCGTGGGCCTATGCCCGGATGCAGGTCTTGGGCGAGGCGATCGAGAACACCAAGGGACTCGACCAGGAGAAGATCGCCGAATACATCCGCAGCCATTCTTTCAAGACCGTGGTCGGCGATGTCGCCTTCGGCGAAAAGGGCGAGTGGAAAGAGGCGCGGATCCTGACCGTGCAGTTCCAGAACATCAAGGGCACCAGCGTCGACGATTTCCGCGACGGCAAGGGCGAGGTCGTCGTCGGTCCGGATCAGTACAAAGCCGGCGACGTGATCCTGCCCTATTCCAGCAACAACCGTTGATGCGGTCCGCAGAACCGCAACCAGATCTGTAGGACCGGTCGCGGCCGATGGTCTCGCTCGATCTGCTGATCAACGCGATCGTCGCCGGGATCTTGCTCGGCGGCTTCTATGCCGCGGTCACTGTCGGCATCACGATCTCGTTCGGCATGCTCGATATCGCCAATATCGCGCAGCCGGCCTTTATCCTGCTCGGCTCCTACGCCGCCTACATCATCACCTATTACGTCCCTGTCGATCCGCTCGTGGTCGGCTTTTTGATGCTGCCGGTCTTCTACGTGATCGGAATGGCGGTCTATCGGCTCTACTATTATTCCTTCGAGTTGCGCGGCGAGCAGTCGATCCAGGGCCTCGCCTTCTTTTTCGGCCTGCTGTTCGTCGCCGAGGTGTCGCTGGTCTTGGTCTTTGGCGTCGATTACCGCTTTGTCGAAGCGCCCTATATCGGCCCGAGCCTGCATTTGGGGATCATCGACCTGCCGCTGCGCATGCTGATCCCGTGCCTCGTCTCGCTGGTAATGATTGCGGTGTTGCAGCTCTATTTGTCGCGGAGCTTTATCGGCCGCGCGATCCTGGCGGTGTCGCAGGATGGGCTCGCGCTGCAGCTGATGGCGGCAAGCCCGACCCGCATCAAGCAGATCGCCTTTGGCATCTCGGTCGCGACCTGCTCCTTGGCCGGCACCTTTCTGATCATTATTCAGCCGGTCGAGCCGTCGATCGGCCGCGACTATATCGGCCGCATCTTTGCGATTTGCGTGTTGGGCGGCATGACGAGTTTTCCTGGAATGGTCGCGGCTGCGCTGCTGATCGGCATTGTCGAGAGCATCACCGCGACCTTTTACGGTCCGTCATGGGCGCCGGCCGTCGCGTTCGGGTTTCTGTTGATCACGCTGGCCGTGCGGCCGGCCGGCCTCGCAGGCCGCTAGCGATGCGCACCGGCACGTTTTTGATCGCCGCCGCGCTCGTCGGCCTCGCGATTGTCGTCCTGACCCGGATCTTTTTCACCAACGAATATTTCTTTTTCGCCGCTTACGTCGTGCTGCAATACATCGTCTTGTCGACCGCCTGGAACATTCTCGGCGGCTACACCGGGTACATCAATTTCGGCACCGGCGCATTTTTCGCGATCGGCGCCTACAGCTCGGCCGTCCTGCACAAATTGCCGGCCTTGCTGAAGACGTTCGACATCCTGATACCGGCCGTGCCACTGCCGGTGATGATCGTCGTCGGTGGCATCGTTTCGGGTATCGTCGGGCTCGGCACCGGCTATCTCACCTTGCGCCTGCGCGGCGTCTTTTTTGCAATCGCGACCCTGGCATTGTCGGTCGTCGTGCAGACGCTGATCGTCAATTGGGACTATGTCGGCGGCTCGCGCGGCATCTACATCATTCGCCCGGCGCAGGCGCCGCTCGGCGGCGGTTACATCCAATACCTCTACACGCTGATGATGGCCCTCAGCGTCATCTCGGTTTGCATCGCCCGCTGGATCGAGCGCTCGCGGCTAGGCCTCGGCTTCGCCGCGATCCGCGACGACGAGCTCGCGGCCGAGGCCGGCGGCGTCCCGACCTTGCGGCTGAAGCTGATCGCGACGACCTTGTCGGGCGCGCTGATGGGCATGGCCGGGGCGCCGCTCCCATATTACGTGACCTATCTCGATCCGGGGTCGAGCTTCAACCTGGCTTATGCGGTCAACAGCGTCGCGATGCCGGTGATCGGCGGTATGACGAGCTGGGTCGGTCCGATCATCGGCGCGGTCATCCTCGGCACGATCCAGCAGCTCGCGACGGTGACGATCTCCTCGGCCTTGAACCTGCTGATCGTTGGCGTGTTGCTGATCCTATTCGTCATCATCGCGCCGAACGGGATCATGGGGCTGATCTCGGCGCGCCAGCGGCGCCGCGCCGCGATCATCGAAGCCGCCGTACAGCAGCGGCAGGCCGCGGCATGAGCGCGGCCCAAACCGCTGCCGGGCCGCTCCTCGCGGTCAGCGGCCTCGGCAAGCGCTTCGGCGGGTTTGTCGCGCTGGAGAATATCGATCTGACGATCGCCGAGGGCGAGCGGGTCGGCCTCATCGGCCCGAACGGCTCCGGCAAGAGCACGCTCGTCAACTGTCTCTGCGGCACGTTGCGCAACGAGACCGGCAGCGTCTTGTTTGACGGCCGACCGCTCGACGGCCTTATCGCGCATGAGCGCACCCGTCTCGGGCTGGCGCGCAGCTTCCAATTGCCGAAACCGTTCCACACACTGAACCTGATCGACAATCTGCGCGTGCCGCTCCTCTACACAGTGAATGCGCGGCCGGGGCACTCCCTATCGGACGCCGACGTGCGGGCGCGTTGCGAAGAGCTGTTGCAGGCGGTGGCGCTCGCCGACAAGGCGCGACGTCTGCCGCGCGACTTGACGCAGGTCGAGATGCGCAAGCTCGAACTGGCGCGCGCCGTCGCGACCGAGCCGCGTCTCCTCTTCGCTGACGAGGCGATGGCGGGCCTGTCGCCCTCCGAAGTCGAAGAGATCATCGCCGTCCTGCTGCGCCTCAATCAGCAGGGCATCACGATCGTCCTGATCGAGCACATCATGCGCGCCGTGATGAGCTTTTCGACGCGCCTCCTCGTGCTCGTCGCCGGTCAGAAAATTGCGGATGGCCTGCCGCAGGAGGTCATGCGCAACCCCGAAGTCGAGCGAGCCTATCTTGGCGAATAGCCCAACGTCCAGGAACAGCCTCTCGATCACCGGCCTCAATGCCGGCTACGCCTCGGTTCGGGTGCTGGAGGACATCTCGCTGTCGGTCTCGCATGCCGAGACGGTCGTGCTGCTCGGCACGAACGGCAACGGCAAGAGCACTTTGATGAAATGCGTCATGGGCATGCTGCGGCCTTCCTCCGGCTCGATCCGGGCCGAGATCGACGGCACGAGCTACGATCTCGTCGGCCGCTCGACCGAGGAGATCGTCGATCTCGGCATCACCCTCGTGCCGGAAGGCCGGCGCCTGTTTCCGAAACTGAACGTCGAGGAGAATCTGCTGCTGGGCGCGTTCCGCCCGACGGCGCGCAGCCTGATCGAGCGCAATCTCGAATCCTCTTACGAGAC
>VAZF01000315.1 GCA_005888425.1 Alphaproteobacteria bacterium | reverse complement strand
ACCAGTAGACGCCCGTGCTATGTGGCGGGGGAGAGGACGTGGATCTCGCGATTGGCGAGGAGGTCGCGCGACTTGGCGGCGTAGGCCTGCATGTGCGGCGAAGCGGCATGCGCCTTCAGATGATCGAGGCTCTCCCACTTCTCGACGACGACAAAGGTATCGGCGCCGTATTTGGCGCCCGGCCCGCCTTCGGCATCGATCGCGGGACCGTATTCGATGCAGCCCGCCTCGGCGTGGACGGCCGGCATGTTGGCGCGGAAATGGCCCAGCACTTCGTCGCGCTTGCCGGGTTTGGCGGTGATGATGGCGATAACGTGGATCATGGCGATATGGCCCTTTGCTTTCGACAGGGTGATTTCACTCGGCAAGGCAGGCAGGATAGGCGGCGAGAGAAGCGGAGGATACAGGCATCATGAAGATCAGCGGCGGGCGGTTTTTGTTGACCGGCGGCGCGAGCCTGATCGGCTCGCACGTCGCCGAGCAATTGCTCGAAGCGGGGGCGGGCGAGGTCGTGCTGTTCGACAATTACGCGCTGGGCTCGCCGGAGGTCGCGGCCTTTCTCGCGCAGGACAAGCGGGTGCGGGTCGTGCGCGGCGACATCACGCGGCTGCATGAGCTGCTCGACGCGCTCGACGGTATCGACGGCCTCTTTGCGCTGGCCGGTTTCCTGACATTGCCGTTGAGCCAGAACCCGGGGCTCGGTCTCGATGTCAATGTGCACGGCATGTTCAACATCGTCGAGGCGTGCCGCCATCGCGCCGTCAAAAAGGTCGTCTTCTCGTCTTCAGTCGCGACCTTTGGCGATCCCGAGGCGGACCAGGTGGACGAGACGACGCCGTTCCGGTGGCATACCGCGCCGCCGGCATTGGCGCTATACGCCTCGAGCAAGATCATCGGCGAGAACCTGCTGCGCTTGTACAAACAGCGCTACGGGCTCGACTACATCGCGCTGCGCTATTCGACGGTCTATGGCGAGCGGCAGCATCACCGAGGCGTGAACGCGCTGCATATCATCGAATCTTACGAGCGCATCAAAGCCGGCGAGCGGCCGGTCATTGCGGGCGATGGCAGCGAGGCGCACGACTACGTCTATGTCGGGGATGTCGCGCGCGCCAACGTCATGGCGATGGCGAGCGAGGTATCGGGGGAGAGCTTCCTGATCGCGACCGGCGTCGACAGCTCGGTCAACGATATCGTCGCGATCCTCTTGAAGCTGACGGGATCGCCGCTCAAGCCGCGCCATCGCGACGAGCCGGGGAAGGTGCAGACGACAACAAAAGCTGCGCTGGGTTTCTCGCCGGCGAAGGCGAAGCGGCTGCTCGGCTGGGAAGCGGCGGTTGGGGTCGAGGACGGCATCCGCCGCCTGATCGCCTGGGCGGAAGGGAGCAACCGGCCGTAAGGCCGGCTGCTCCGGATTAGGGACCTAGGAGGCGCGCGCCGACAGCGCGTCCGCCTTTGTGTTCAGCATCGCGATGAGCCCGTTGATCCCGCGAGTGCGCAGGATCGATGCAAATTCCGAGCGGCGGGTCGCGAGCTCGCTGATCGTGCCGTTCAGGTAGACATCGGCGATCTGCCAACCCCCGCCATTCTGCCGCACGAGGTAGTTGATGTTGACGGGCTCTCCGTTGGATTTGACGATCTGGCTGGTGATGATCGTGCCGCCGGGCGAGTTCTGCTCGCCGACCACCTTCAGCTGCTCGCCGGAATAATTGTCGAAGCGCTCGGCATAGATCGCGGCGATATAGCGCTCAAACGCCTGCGAGACCTGCTGGCGCTGCGCTTCGGTCAAATTGGTCCATTCCGGACCAACCGCGAGCCGGGTCATGAACTGAATGTCGAAGACGCGACGCACGACCGGCTCTATCCGCGCATAGCGGCCGGATGCGCCGAGCGACGGTCCGCTGCGCATATTTGCAAGCAGCGTGTCATAGAGGCTGCGCACGGCGATCTCACCGCCCGCGGCGCGCGCCTGCGGCGCCACAGCGACAAGCCCAAGACACAGCGCGGCGCCGACCAGCGTCAGTCGACGATTTGCGGGTATTTTGCCAAATTTCATTCCAAACCCCCGTTCGGCTCGATCGATGCGGGCCGGGTGATGGCGGTTAGTTGATGACCGCCCGCACAGGTTCAAGCGCATGGCTGACATGAGCGACAATTTGCGCGGCCCCCTGTTCAGATTACGATGCAGGTGCATTCACCCATCCCAACACGCGAGACGGGAACCGTAACCGCACGCGGTAAACAATCCTGCGGCTGCAAATGCGCCCGATTAGTCGATTGGTTGAGTTAGCCACCGATTCCACGAATAATCGGTAAACGAGAAGGCTAGTTTTTAGGCAGAATGCGATCAGTTGACCGATGTTGCCTATTCTGCCGCGCGCTTCCCCTCGGTCATACGTCCGCGCTGCAACGCAAGTCTCGCCAAGCCGCTCAGGAGGCGGTGGTTTTTCGCGCGGCGATCTGAAAAGCGAATCGCTTTGCCAACGCGATCAATAGCGCCGCATCAGACCGACAAGGCGGCCCTGCACCTTGACACGGTCCGGGCCAAAGATGCGCGTCTCAAAGGTTTGGTTTGCGGGTTCCAACGCGATCGAGGCGCCGCGCCGACGCAACCGTTTCAATGTGACTTCTTCGTTGTCGACAAGCGCGACGACGATGACGCCGTTATCCGCCGTCTCGGCACGCTCGATGATGACGGTATCGCCGTCGAAAATGCCGGCGTCGACCATGCTGTCGCCGGCGACTTCGAGCGCGTAATGCTCGCGTCCGCGCGAAAGTAGGCTCCCCGGCACGGCGACCGTCGTACTCTGGTCGCGCAACGCCTCGATCGGCGTGCCGGCGGCGATACGCCCATAGAGCGGCAATTCGGCCGCCGCGCTGTCGGGCGCGACCGGGGCCCCGGGCAGAGCCGCCGCGAAATCGCCGCGGATGACGGTTGGCGAAAACCGGCTGCGCTCGGCGGATGCTGCGACGGCGCTCTCGCCGGGCAGCTTGATGACCTCGAGCGCGCGGGCGCGGTGCGGCAGCCGGCGGATAAAGCCGCGCTCCTCCAGACCGCTGATCAGGCGATGGATGCCGGATTTCGAGCGCAGCCGGAGCGCGTCCTTCATTTCGTCGAAGGATGGCGCAACGCCGGTCGCGGCCAGCCGCTGGTTGATAAACATCAGCAGCTCATGCTGCTTTTTGGTTAGCATCGATATCTCCCACCCCGGTTCGAGCCGGGGAACAAACCCTAAACAGTTGCCTTGTTCTAGTTTAGTTCTTCGGCGACGTCAAGCCTAACTGGGCGTCATAGCGCGGTTTTGCTAGCGTCCATCGAGCATGCCGCGCCCGATCATCATCGATACCGATCCCGGCACCGACGACGCCGTGGCGATCCTGTTGGCGCTCGCCGCCCCTGAGCTAGACCTGCTCGGGCTTGCTGCGGTCGCCGGCAATGCACCGCTTGTGGCGACCGAACGCAACGCCCGCGCCGTTCTGGAACTGGCCGGTCGAACGGAGGTCCCGGTCTATGCCGGCTGCCCGCGTCCGATCGGGGGCGGCGCGGTCACTGCCGAGCACGCCCATGGCGAGAGCGGCCTCGGCGGTCTGCGATTGCCGCCGCCCCAATTGGCGCTACAGCCCGGGCATAGCGTCGATTTCCTGGTTGAGACGCTCCGCACCTCGCCGCCACGCAGCATCACCGTCTGTGCCCTGGGGCCGTTGACGAATGTTGCGGCGGCGCTCATCAAGGCCCCCGATATCGCCGAGCGGATCGGAGAGCTGGTCGTGATGGGCGGCGCGTCCTACGCGCTCGGCAACAGGACGCCCTGTGCCGAGTTCAATATCCATGCGGATC
>VAZF01000314.1 GCA_005888425.1 Alphaproteobacteria bacterium | reverse complement strand
ATCGCAAGCCCGGCCGGGCACCAGCCAGTCGGGCTCACGGTTAGATAAAGTGGTCCCGATTGCCGCGGCACGGCCAGGCAACAGCGCTCCGGCCTCCGGACCGGCGATCAATGTCAGAACCAGGCTCATCGGAACGCGGCGCCGCTGGTCTATCGGGCATCGAGATTGCTTCGTCGCTGCGCTCTTCGCAATCACAACCTATTTGTTCGTCATTGCGAGCAAAGCAAAGCGATCTCGGTGCGACGAGACACAGAACCCCAATCGCCGGTCGTTATCGTTGCCGGGCCGACGGCGAGCGGCAAGTCGGCCCTGGCGCTCGAGCTGGCCGCGGCACGCGGCGGCACGATCATCAATGCCGACAGCCAGCAGATCTATCGCGACCTCAGCATCCTGAGCGCCCGGCCCGACGCGGCGGCGATGCGCCGCGTGCCGCACCGCCTCTACGGGTTTCTCGATGCGGCCGAACGCGGCTCGGTGGCGCTGTGGCGCGAGCGGGCCCTGGCCGAGATCGCGGCGGCGCATCAGGCGGGGAGCCTGCCTTTTCTGGTCGGCGGCACCGGGCTCTATCTGCGCGCCTTGCAGCGCGGGCTGGCATCGGTGCCGGCGATCGCGGCATCGATCCGCGACGAAGCCGCCGCGCTCTACGCCGAGTTCGGCGGGGCCGCGTTCCGCGAGCGGCTGGCCGAACTCGATCCGGCCGCGGCGAGCCGGCTCCCGCCCGGCGACCGGCAACGGCTGTTGCGGGCCTGGGAAGTCGTGCGCGCCACCGGAAAGCCGCTCGGCGAATGGCAGCGGCGCGGCGGGAAGCCGGAGGCATTTCGGTTTGCGACAATTCTGATCATGCCGCCGCGCGAGGCGCTGTACGCCGCCTGCGACCGGCGTTTCGAGGCCATGATCGCGGCCGGCGGGATCGAGGAGGCAAGAGTTCTCATGAACCGCGGTTTACCGCCCGACCTGCCGGCGATGAAGGGTGTCGGCGTGCCCGAACTGATGCGGCATTTGCGCAGCGAAATCACGCTTGAGGAGGCGGTCGCGGCAGCGCAGCGCGCCACCCGCCGCTATGCCAAGCGGCAGATGACCTGGTTTCGCCACCAAATAATCGCCGATCTCGTCTTCGATCGGCAGTTGTCGCCAAGTATGTTGCGGCAGGCCAATGACTTAATTGACCAGTTCCTGTTGACCCATCCAGCCTAGCTCTCTACGGTGCCAGCCCCCGTGCCGGGCCAGGCTGGACCGAACGGGACGCTTTGCCAATACTTTAACCAGGAGACGGTCATGTCGGCCGAGCCGATCTGTGGAGCGGATATCGTCATCAAGGCGCTCGTCGATCAGGGTGTCGATGTCGTATTCGGCTATCCCGGGGGCGCGGTCCTGCCGATCTACGACTCCTTGTTCAAGCAGAACGCGCTGCGCCACATCCTGGTGCGCCAGGAGGGGGGCGCGGTGCATGCTGCGGAAGGCTATGCCCGCTCGACCGGGAAGGTCGGGGTCGTCCTGGTGACGAGCGGGCCCGGCGCGACAAACGCCGTGACCGGCCTCACCGACGCGCTGATGGACTCGGTGCCGGTCGTGTGTCTCACGGGCCAGGTGCCGACGCATCTGATCGGCAATGACGCCTTTCAGGAAGCCGACACGACCGGCATCACCCGGCCCTGCACAAAGCACAATTATCTGGTGAAGGACGTCAACGACCTCGCGCGCGTTCTGCACGAGGCGTTTTACGTGGCGAAAAGCGGACGGCCGGGGCCGGTCGTTGTCGATCTGCCAAAGGACGTCCTGTTCGCGTTGGGCAATTATGTCGGGCCCCAGCAGGTCGCGCATAAGAGCTACCGGCCGCAAACAAAGCCCGATCCGGCGCGGGTCGCCGAGGCGATCGAGATGATCGCGGCGGCGAAGCGGCCGCTGTTTTATGGCGGTGGCGGGCTGGTCAATTCCGGGCTCGAAGCCTGCGCCCGCTTTACCGAATTCGTGCGCCTCGTCGATGCGCCCTGCACGCTGACCCTGATGGGGCTCGGCGCGCTGCCGGCGAGCGACCCGCATTTCCTCGGCATGGTCGGCATGCACGGCATGTACGAGTCGAACATGGCGATGCACGATTGCGACCTGATGATCGCGGTCGGCTCGCGCTTTGACGACCGCGTTACCGGGCGGCTCAGCGCGTTCTCGCCCGGCTCCAAGAAAATCCACATCGACATCGATCCGTCATCGATCAACAAAAATGTGCGGGTCGACCTGCCGTTGCTCGGCGACTGCAACGAAGTGATGGGCGCGCTGTTGCAGGCGTGGAAAAAGGCTGCGCCGCATTCCGACACAAAGGCGCGGCACGCCTGGTGGCGCAAGATCGATGCGTGGCGAGCGCGCAACTGCCTACGCTACGACGGCTCGCGCCGGGATCTGATCAAGCCGCAATACGCGCTCGAACGCCTCTATGCGCTGACCCGCGAGCGCGACCCGTTTATCACGACCGAAGTCGGCCAGCACCAGATGTGGGCGGCGCAGTTCTTCAAATTCGACAAGCCCTATCACTGGATGACCTCGGGCGGGCTCGGCACGATGGGCTATGGCTTGCCGGCGGCGGTCGGGGTGCAGGTCGCGCATCCGGACTCGCTTGTCATCGACATCGCGGGCGAAGCCTCGATCCTGATGAACATCCAGGAGATGTCGACGATCGCGCAGTACCGGCTGCCGGTGAAGGCGTTCATCCTGAACAACCAGTATATGGGGATGGTGCGCCAGTGGCAGGAATTGCTGCATGGCGGGCGCTATTCCGAAAGCTACACCGCGGCATTGCCCGATTTCGTCAAGCTCGCCGACGCGTTCGGCGCGGCGGGACGGCGGGTCGAGCGGCCGGACGAACTCGATGACGCGATCCTGCAGATGCTCGAGGAGCCGCGCGCCGTCATCCTCGATGTCGTCGTCGACCAGGCGGAGAACTGCTTCCCGATGATCCCCTCGGGCGCGGCGCATAACGAGATGCTGCTCGGCCCGGCTGACAAGGCGCAACAGCCGGTATCCGAAGAGGGCATGGTTCTCGTGTGAGGCGCGGCCGTTGCCCGACAGCGATACGATCGAGCGCCACACAGTCGCCGTTCTCGTCGACAACGAGCCGGGCGTCTTGGCGCGCGTCATCGGCCTCTTCTCCGGGCGCGGCTACAATATCGAGAGCCTGACCGTCGCCGAGGTCGACCGCAGCAACAGCCTGTCGCGCATCACGATCGTGACGAGCGGCACGCCGATGATCATCGAGCAAATCAAGGCGCAATTGTCGCGTCTCGTGCCGGTGCACAAGGTGCACGATTTGACCGATGAAGGCCCCTCGGTCGAGCGCGAGATGGCGCTGATCAAGGTCGCGGGCAAAGGCGAGGCGCGTATTGAGTCGCTGCGGCTCGCCGACATCTTCCGGGCGCGCGTCGTCGACTCGACGACCGAAAGCTTTGTTTTCGAGATGACCGGCTCGGGCGAAAAGCTGAACGCGTTTATTTCGC
>VAZF01000313.1 GCA_005888425.1 Alphaproteobacteria bacterium | reverse complement strand
CGCGATCGGCACGATCCCGGCCCAGCAATCCGCGCCGTGATCGATGTCGAGATCGAGCGGGCCGTCGTCGCGGATCTTCGCCGACACCTCCTCGATCGCCATGCCCAGCAGCATCGTTGCCTTCAGCTCCTGCGCCGCGATCGGGCGCATCAGCGCCGTGCGGCCGGGGTAGAGCCGCTCGATAAAGGCGTTGAGCCCGGCCTCCTTCTCGCTCTCGTCCTCCACCACATGGGCTGTCCCAAAGGCCATGACGGCGCGGTAATTCAAGGAATGCCGGAAGGCGCAGCGCGCCAAGACGAGCCCGTCAACATGGCTGACCGTCAGGCAGACTGGGATCCCCTCGCGCTGGGCGCGCAGCATGCGGCTCGCCGACGAGCCGTGCCAATAGAGCCGGTCGCCGTCGCGCCAGAACAGGGTCGGCGTCACATAGGGTAGCCCGTCGATGACATAGCCGACATGGCACATCATGGCGGCGTCGAGGATGGCGTAGACGGTCTCGCGGTCGTAATGGGCGCGCTCCGGGTGGCGCCGCACCCGTGACCGTTGGGTGGCAGCAAAACCGGGCCTCAGACTGCCATTATCCGGCATGGCGTGATCCTCCTGGCGACCTACGCCCAACAGCTAGCGCCGAGACTGGTATGATGAAAGATCCAGTTTCGCCCGATTTATCAGACCGGCTTCCCGGCGAACGCTGCCGCCATGCGCTCGACGGCGCGGGCGATCGCCGCCTCGCTGTGCCCGGCAGTGCCGAGGACCAGCGCCGGCGGCCGCGGCTTTTCGAGGATCAGCGCCGACAAGGGCAGGGCGCCAACGCCGGCCGCCGCCAAATCCTCGGCGACGCCTCGGTCGGACCACCGAGAGGGAAGGGACGCGGTCACATACATGCCGCAGCCCTGTGGCCGGATGGTGAGCCAGCCGCCGAGCCGCCGCTCGGCCTCGGCGATCAAAAACGCCTGCCGCTCGGCGTAGATTGCGCGCATCAATTTGAGGTGGCGCGCGAAATGCCCGCCGAGCATGAACTCGGTCATGATCGCCTGCAAAAGCGATGAGCTCTGGCGGTCGGCGAGATGGCGCGCTGCGGTGAACGGCCGGACCAGGTCTTCCGGCAACACGGCATAGCCGAGCCGCAATGCCGGAAAGACCAATTTGCTGAAGGTGCCGAGATAGATGACCCGCCCGGCGCGGTCGAGACCTTGCAGCGAGGGCAGCATCCGCGCCGGCTGCTGGAACTCGCTCTCGTAATCGTCCTCGATGATCCAGGCGCCCGCCGCCGCGGCCCAGGCGAGCAACGCCATGCGCCGCGCCAGCGGCATAGCCATGCCGAGCGGGTATTGCCGCGACGGGGTCGTGTAGACGAGCCGCGGCGTGCCGCCCCGGGACATATCGCCTTGTTGCGCCGCGGCGCCGATGTCGAGCCCCCCGGTATTGAGTCCCTGGTCATCGACCGCGACCGGCACGATGCGCGCCTCGGCAGCGCGTAAAATGTCGATCGCGGCGCGGTAGCACGGATCCTCGACCCAGGCCGCGTCGCCGGGATCGAGCAATACCCGAGCAGCGAGGCTTAGCCCCTGCTGCGTGCCGGAGGTCAGCAGGATCTGCTCCGGCCGGCAGCGAACCCCGCGCGCCGCCGCGAGATAATCGGCGATCGCCTGGCGCAGCGCCGGTTCGCCTTGCGGGTCGCCATAGCCCCAATCGAGCCGCGAGCGACCGGACAGCGTTTGCGAGGCGAGCCGCTTCCAAGTCGCGACAAGGCGCGCATCGATATCGGCATGGCCGAGCTCGAACGGCCGCGGCGGCGTGCGGGGCTGCGGGTTCAACTCGCCGAGCAGCCTCCCCACCCGGGAGATGGACCGCGATACGGGCCGCATGCCGGGAAGCGCAGCCTCGCGTGGCGGAACGGCGCGCACCTCGGTCAGGTTGGCCGGCACGAAATACCCCGAGCCCGGCTGGGCCGCGATGTACCCCTCGGCCGCGAGCTGCTCGAACACCGCGACGACGGTGCTGCGCGCGAGACCCAGCTCGGCGGCGAGGGCGCGCGTCGAGGGCAGTCGCGCCCCGGCGCCGAGCTGCCCCTCGGCAATCGCCGCCCGCAACGCCGCCGCGAGCTGGCGCGACAGCGGCAAAGGCGCCCCGCGGTCGAGCGCCGCGATCCACAGCGCCGCGCCCGCCGGCCGCGCCCGGGCTGACGGAGGCGAGGTTGCGCTATCCGGCGGCATGGCCCGGAGCATAGCCGATCCGCAGGGCCGGCTCGCCATAGGGCGAAATATCATGGGCTTGGAGACAGCGGGCGTCGCATGATTGCGGGTGCGGTCGATGAACAAACCCGCCCGACCGGCGTTGCGACGGCATGGAATCCCGAAAGCAGCGCGCCGATCGCTACGGGCGGGAAGCCGCGCGCCTGCGCTCCGGGGCCGAGACCACGAACGACCCAGAGATACGTCGGCAGATTCTGGCGATCGCGCAGCAGTATGAAGACTTGGCCACAACCCTGAGAGGGCTACTTTCCTGTTGAGGGCCGGATAGCAAAGGCGCACGGTACGGCCATCACGCATTTTTCCAGGCCAGAGGGGCCAATGGCCCAGACGCCCCTGACGGACGTCGAACGCTGCGCGCATTACCGCCAGCTTGCGGTTCAATTCCGCGATTGGGCGGCGAGCGAGTCCAACCAGCAGGCTCGCGACGGCTTGATGGATATGGCATTGCAATACGATCGGTTGGTCATCGAACTGACCACCAAAATCGATCAGGCAATTCGGGCGAAACGGGGCTGAGCAGCGCCTAGCGCGGGCCTGGCTGCTTTACCGCGTCACAGCCCGGGCGATGTTGCCGAATGCGTTATGACCGATTGTGTTGCGGCAGCAGCTCGGGATGGCGAATTTCGATAGCGCCGTTCTCTAAGTCTTCCGCCAGATCCTCGTAATCCTGTGCCATGCGCAGCAACAGCCCCTCCACTTCGCGGTTGGTTTGAGACCGGGCCAATCGCTGCGCCCGCTCTGCCTGCTCGTGGTAATAAGACGGGTTCTGCATCAGGTTAGGAACAGCGGGGGCGCGGGATTGCCGCGGCCGATATTGAGGCCGCCGCGCTCTCCAAAACCGTCACCAAGGCGCTCGGGATGTTAAAGATCTGCCCGCAATTCGATGATATCGAGATCTGGCAGGGCACGCATCGCCTCTACCCCGAGCCCGCCGCCGATAAAGTGGCTTCCGGGGAACGTCTGTAGCGGCGACCACGCCGCGGCTCACGTCCGAGCCGAGCTGCGCGCGATCGCAAAAGCTCCCTCGGATGGCTGGAGGCAGCCATCATGAAAACCGTTCTGCCGGCGATCTTATTGGTCGCGGCGGCCTCATCTCCGGCAAACGCCGCGCAGAACATCACCTGCAATGATATCAGGATCCCCGTCCCCGCAAAGCTGGGCGACTTGCCATCGATCGATTTCGAATACCCGTCGCAAGTGAGTGTTTTCAGTTTGCGCGATGGAAACCTTCTGATGATTGCGCATGATCAAAACGATACATCGCGCACGCGCCTTGTGATCTCGGCGCAGCTGAACAAGGCGACTCGGATTTACACCGGACAGATCGTCAGAGACGATGGAGGGAACGAGCGCCAATTGATCAATGGGCCCGTATCCTGCTCCGTGAAGTAAAACCCCGCCAACGCATCCCTGACCACAGGTTCTGGCTCTCGGAGAGGGAATGGTGTCGCGCCGGAGTTGCGCTATGATCCAATAAGGCGGGCGGCGCTGGCAGGCCGCTCGGCAAAAAATGCGGGGGAACGGCATGACGGCAGCAGCAGCCTCGATCGCGCCCAGCGGCGCCGAATACCGCAAGGCGATCACTGCCGGCGTC
>VAZF01000243.1 GCA_005888425.1 Alphaproteobacteria bacterium | reverse complement strand
CGCTCGACCGCCTGCGCCGCGCAGATCAGGCCGCCGGTGCAGCGCCGTGCCGCCATGCCGGGCTCGCGCACCGCCAGGCTGCCGCAGACGGGACAATGATCCGGGAATTGGTAAGGCTCGGCGTCTTTCGGGCGGCGTTCGAGGATGACGCCGACGATCTGCGGGATGACATCGCCAGCCCGCTGCACGATGACCGTGTCGCCCTTCCGCGCATCCTTGCGCTGGATCTCGTCCTCGTTGTGCAGGGTGGCGCGCTGCACGACGACGCCGCCAACCGTGACCGGCTCCAGGATCGCGGTCGGGGTCAAGGTCCCCTGCCGCCCGACTGTGATCATGATGTCGCGCATGATTGTCTGCGCCTGCTGGGCGGCGAATTTATGCGCCAGGGCCCAGCGCGGCGCGCGGCTGCGCATGCCGAGCCGGTTCTGCAGGTCGAGATCGTTGATCTTGTAGACGACCCCGTCGATGTCGTAGGGCAGCTCGCTGCGGCGCGCTTCGAGATCGTCGTGGTAAGAAATGAGTTCGGCGACGCCGCGGCACAGCTTTGATTGCGGGTTGACCGAAAAGCCCCAATCGCGGAAGCGCGCCAATGCATCGGCCTGCGTTTTCGCGATGGGCGCGCTGGCCTCGCCCCAGGCATAGGCGAAAAATTTGAGGGGCCGCGATGCGGTCACCGCCGGGTCGAGCTGGCGCAACGAGCCGGCCGCGAAATTGCGTGGGTTGGCGAAGACCGGCTCGCCGGCGGCGGCGCGCTCGGCGTTCAACGCGGAAAAGGCGGCTCGCTCCATATAGACTTCGCCGCGTATCTCGACGATTTCCGGCCAGCCGCGGCCGGCGAGCTTCTCCGGCACGGTCTTCAGCGTGCGGATATTGGCGGTGACGTCCTCGCCGGTGACGCCGTCGCCGCGCGTCGCGCCGAGCGCCAGGCGGCCGTTCTCGTAGCGCAAAGCCGCGGACAGGCCGTCGATCTTTGGCTCGGCCATGACCTCGATCGCATCCTCGGCGACGCGCGCGAGATCCTCCGGCCGGCGGAAAAAATTGCGAACGCCGGCAAAGAAATCGCGAACATCCTCTTCGGCGAAGGCATTCTCCAAAGACAGCATCGGCACGCGATGCGTGACCTTTGAAAACCCGGCGGCCGGCGCGGCGCCGACCCGGCGCGATGGGCTGTCGCTGCGGATCAGCTCGGGGAAGCGCGCCTCGATCGCGGCGTTGCGCTGGCGCAGCCGGTCGTATTCGGCATCGCCGATCTCGGGCATATCCTTCGCGTAATAGAGCTGATCGTGATGTGCGATTTCGGCGGCAAGCCGGGCGAGTTCCCCCTTTGCCTCCTCTTCGGTCAGCAATTCGACGGGGCGCGCGGCGATGTCGGGCGCTGCCTGGTCGGCCTTCATGGCCGGGCTCCGGCGATCAGGCTCGCCGCTGCGGCGCGCGCTTCGGCGGTGATCGTGCTCCCCGACAGCATGCGCGCGATCTCTTCCTGCCGCGTGTCGGGATCGAGTTCCTCGACCGAGGTGATCGTCGCCTGCTGTCCCTGCTTCTTGGCGACCCTCCAGTGATGCGCGCCGCGGGCGGCGACCTGCGGCGAATGCGTCACGACAAGCACCTGCAATCGCGAGCCGAGGCGCTGCAAGCGCTCGCCGACCGCGGCGGCGACGGCGCCGCCGATGCCGCTATCGACCTCGTCGAAGATCAGCGTCGGCACCGATGACGTGCCGGCAAGGACAAGCTTCAGGGCGAGCATAAAGCGGGACAGCTCGCCGCCCGACGCGATCTTCGCCAGCGCGCCAAACGGCGCGCCGGGGTTTGTCGCGACCTCGAAATGGACGCGCTCGCAGCCATGCTCGCCCCAATCGGTCTCGGCGAGCGGGGAGAGGACCGTGCGAAAGCGCGCCTTGTCGAGGCGCAGCGGCTTCAATTCGGCGGTGATCGCGGCATCGAGGCGGCGCGCCGCCTTTTCGCGGGCGCGCGTCACCGACGCGGCGGCCGCGATATAACGCGCGCGGGCGGTCGCGGCGGTCTTTTCGAGGGCGACAACGCCCTCAGCGCCGGTCTCGATCGCGGCGAGCCGGGTGCCGACGGCTTCGTGCAGCCGCGGCAGATCGGCGACCGCGACATTGTGCTTGCGGGCGAGCGCTCGCAACGCGAAGAGCCGCTCCTCGACCTGTTCGAGGGCGCGCGGGTCGAGATCGAGCGCGTGTCCGGCGACATTCAGCAAAGCGAGCGCCTCGGTGGTCTCATTGGCGGCGCGCTCGGCGGCGGCGATCGCATTGTCGAGCAGCCCTTGCGCCCGGTCGCGGGTGCGTTCGAGCCGCCGTAAGGCGCGGGCGAGAGCGCGCTGGGCGCCGCCCTCTCCGTCGCTCTCGCCGCCAAGCTCCGCGGCGGCCTCGGAGACCGCCTCGCCAATACGCTCGGCGTTCTGCAATAGCGTGCGGCGGGTCGCGAGCTGGTCCTCCTCGTCGCCTTCGGGGGCGAGCGCGTCGAGCTCGGCCTTTTCGTGGCGCAGCAGGTCTTCCTCGGCTCGCGCCTCGGCCAGACGGCGCGCCGCCTCGGCGGCGGCCTCCTGCGCCGCGCGCCAGTCATGCCACAACGACGCCAGGCCGGCCGGGCGCACCTCGTGCTCGGCGAAGGCGTCGAGCAATTCGCGGTGGGTCGCCGGGTCGAGGAGGCCGCGCTGCTCGCCCTGGCCCTGGATCTCGACAAGATTGTCGCCGAGCTCGCGCAACAGCCCGACGCTTGCCGGCTCGTCATTGACAAAGGCGCGGCTGCGGCCGTCGGCGGTGACGATGCGGCGCAGCACGATCGTGCCGGAGAGATCGGTCGCGATGCCGGCCTTGTCGAGAATGGCCGAGGCGGGATGATTGCCGCCGACCGCGAACTCGGCGGCGACGGCGGCCTGCTCGGCGCCGGGGCGGACAAGGCTCGCATCGGCGCGGCGGCCGAGCGCCAGCGCCAGCGCATCCATCAGGATCGATTTGCCGGCGCCGGTCTCGCCCGTCAGGACGCACAGCCCCGGCCGGAACGCGAGGGACAGGCGTTCGATCAGGACGACATCGCGTATCGTGAGGCCGAGCAACATGCCAAAGGGCTGATTTGTACGGGCGTAATGATATCCCCTGCACCCGAATCAGACCAGCAAGGCGCCACAAACCCGTCTGTTGGATGCCCCGCTCGGCAGCAGGCGTATCGCGCGGTGCGGCTAGGCCCGAATCTCCTGGCGCTGGAAGACGATGTAGGCGATGACGAAAATAACGATCGTCGCGGCGATCAATCCGGTCAATTGCGGCCAGATCAGGATAAAGCTCTGCGACACGGGCAATGGCGCATTGACCATCGTCGACAGCTCGCGCATCGAGACAAAGACCGGTCCGAGCGCCCGCGTCGTCGGATTGAGCAAGGCGACGGCCGCGTCGCTGTAGAGCGTGTTTGGGGAGAGGCGCTGCAGCGTCTGTGACGGTCCAGAACAGCGCGAACAGGAGCCACAGGCCGAGCGCGGCGAGCGCCGCGGTAGCCGGTGCGCGGAACAGCACGGAAAACAGCATCGCGAGCGCCAGCCATACACCACCAAATGCGATCGTCGCGACGAGGAAACCCAGCATGCGGATCAGCTCTTCGCCGCTCGGCGGCAGCCCGAGGCGCAGAAAGCCGAGGCCGAGCACCAGCAGCCAAAGCGACACCAGCGCGATCGACAGCGAGAGAAGGCGCGCGAGGAATTTTCCGAACAGGAGGGCGTCGCGATAGATCGGCTGCGCCAGGATGCGGCTCAAGGTGCGCTGGTTGAACTCGGCATTGATCGCGTCGAAGCCGAGGGCGATCGCGATAATCGGCGTCACGAGCCCGACCATGCTGATAAACGAGAAAGGGATCGGATCGGGCGTGATCGTCAGGAGGCGCAGAAACAAGAACGGGCTTTGCCCGATCGTCTCGCGGATCGTCGTTGTCGAGAACCACGCCAGAACCAGCGCGACGAGGAAGATCAGCGCCTCGATGACGACCATGCGCACGCCGCTCAGATGATCGGCGGTTTCCTTGGCGACGACCGTGCCGACGCCGGTCCAGGGCGAGCCGCGCCGGGATCCGGTTGCGCTCCTACTGAGCGGCAAGGCGGGCCTCCTCGAAATAGCGGTTGTAGACCTCGGTGAGGCTCGGCGCGGCGAAATGGATGCCGATCAGCTCGACCTCCGGCGCGAGGCGGCGCGCAATGTCGGCGCGCAGATCGCGCTGGCAATCGACCCGGTAGCGCTCGCCGCCTAATGCCTGCACCCGAACGACGCCGGGCACTCCCGCGAGGCGCTCCGGGATCGTAGACCCGCGCGCCTCGACATCGATGACATGGCCGCCGCCAAGGATGCGGCCGGCGAGCTCGGTCACCGTGCCGGACAGCGCCACGCGCCCGCGGTTGAACAAGGCGACCCGGTCGCAGACGCTTTGCACCTGATCGAGATGGTGCGAGGACAAGAGGACCGCGGTGCCGTCGGCCTTCAGGCCGCGGATCATATCGAGGAATTCCTGCGTCGAATGCGGGTCGAGGGCGGTGGTCGGCTCATCGAGGATCGCGACGCTCGGCCGCTTCATCAGCACCTCGGCAAGGCCGAGGCGCTGCCGCATGCCCTGCGAGAACGTGCGCACCCGGGCGTGCGAGACGGCGCCGAGGCCGACGCGCTGCATCGCCTCGGCAAAGCGGGTGTCGATCTCCTGGCGCGACAAGCCGGCGAGGCGTCCGGTATAGGCGAGATTGTCGAGCGCCGAGAGCCCGTCATAGAAGCCGATCTGGTCTGGCAAATAGCCGACCCGGCGCTTCACCTCGAGCGGATCGCGCAACGGATCAAAACCGGCGACCTCGGCGCGTCCCTCGGTTGGCTCAGTGAGGCCGAGCAGCATCAGGATCGTTGTCGTCTTGCCCGAGCCGTTGGGGCCGAGAATGCCGACGATCTCGCCGGCGCGGACTTCGAGATCGATGT
>VAZF01000242.1 GCA_005888425.1 Alphaproteobacteria bacterium | reverse complement strand
ACGGTCACCGGTCGTGTCGTGTTATCCCGCGAGCCGGTACACATCACCGATATAACCCAAGATCCCGACTTCACGTTGACCGAGGCATATACGCTCGGAAATGCGCGCACCCAGCTTGGCGTACCGCTGTTGCGGGAAGGATCGCCGATCGGGGTGATCATCCTGTCACGGCAGCGGGTGGAGCCGTTCACGCAAAAGCAGATCGAGCTGGTGCGCACCTTCGCCGATCAGGCGGTCATCGCGATCGAGAATGCGCGATTGCTCACAGAGCTGCGGTCACGCACCGAGGAGCTGGGACGCTCGGTCGAGGAATTGAAGGCGCTCTCCGAAGTAGGTCAGGCGGTCAGCTCGACCCTCGACCTCGGCGCGATCCTGTCGACCGTGCTGAACCGCTCGGTCGGGCTGACGGGCGCCGATGCCGGCGTCATCTTCCGCTACAGCCAACGCCGGCATGCCTTCCGCCTCGTCGAGGCGGTCGGCTGGGATGCCGGCCTTGTCGCGCAGGTTCGCGGAATGCGGATCGACGAGAACATGACGCTGATGGGCGAGGCCGTCATGCATCGTGCGCCGGCGCAGATCGCTGATCTGCGCGAGCGCCCGGGCAATATCTTGCGGGACACGATGCTCGCGGCCAGCTACCGCTCGGTGCTGATCGTGCCTCTGGTCGGCGCCGACCGGATTTTCGGGGCCCTGTTGCTGCAGCGGCGGCGGCCGGGCGAATTCCCGGAAGCCGAGGTGCGGCTGATGCAGACCCTGGCGGCGCAATCGGTATTGGCAATCCAGAACGCCGGCCTGTTCCGCGAGATCGCCGATAAGAGCGAAGAATTGCGTCTGGCGAGCCAGCACAAATCGCAGTTCCTCGCCAATATGAGCCACGAATTGCGCACGCCGCTGAATGCGATCCTCGGCTATTCCGAGCTGCTGGTCGACGGCATCTACGGCGCGGTGCCCGAACGGGCGATGGGCGTCCTCGAGCGGGTGCAGAACAACGGCAAGCACCTCTTGGCGCTGATCAACGATGTCCTCGATTTATCGAAGATCGAGGCCGGGCAGCTTGTGCTCACTTTCGAAGATTATGCTCTGCCCGATGTCGTGCAGTCGGTGGTCAGCACCGCCGAGGGCCTGGCCAATACGAAGGGGCTCAAATTCAGCGCCGATGTCGCGCCGGGGCTGCCGACCGGGCATGGCGATGCGCGGCGGCTGTCGCAGGTCTTGCTTAACCTGGTTGGCAATGCGGTCAAATTCACCGACGAAGGCGAGGTCGCAATCCGCGCGATGGCCGAGAACGGGCATTTCGTGCTGACCGTGCGCGATACCGGCCCCGGCATCGCGCCCGAGGATCAGGACAAGATCTTCGGGGAATTTCAGCAGGTCGACAATTCGAACACGCGCAAGAAGGGCGGCACCGGGCTGGGCCTCGCGATCTCGAAGCGCATGGTCGAGATGCAGGGCGGCTCGATCGCGGTCGAGTCCGAGCTCGGCCATGGGGCGACATTCCGCGTGACGCTGCCGATCCGCGTCGAAAACGCGGCGGACGAGTTGACCGGCGAGCTGATGGGGGCGGCATGACAAAGCGCATTCTGGTCGTCGAAGACACCGAAGATAACCGGCAGATCATCCGCGACCTGATGACCAGCGCCGGCTATGAGTTGATCGAAGCGGTGGACGGCATCGAAGGCGTCGCGGCGGCCGAGCGCGAAAAACCCGACCTCATCCTGATGGACATCCAATTGCCAGGCATCGACGGTTATGAGGCGACCCGCCGCATCCGCGGCATCCCGGCCTTGGCGAAGGTGCCGATCATCGCCGTTACGTCCTACGCGCTTTCGGGTGACGAGGCCAAGACGCGCGCTGCGGGGTGCGACGGCTATGTCGCAAAGCCCTTCAGCCCGCGTCAGCTCCTCGCGAAAGTCCGCGAATTCCTGCCGTGATTGCACGGTGAATCTCGATGCGTGAGCCGCCGCTGATCCTCGTCGTCGACGATGTCCCGGATAATGTCGACATCCTGCAGATGCGGCTCGAAAGCCAGGGCTACGAGGTCACCACGGCCGGCGATGGCGAGGCGGCGCTGGCGATCATCCGGGACAAGCTGCCCGATCTCGTGCTCCTCGACATCATGATGCCAAAGCTCGACGGCATCGCGACGGTCAAGCAGCTGAAGGCCGACACCGCGCTGCCCTTCACGCCGGTCATCCTGGTTACCGCGCGGGCCGATGCGAAAGACGTCATCGCCGGGCTGGAAGCCGGCGGCGACGATTATCTGACAAAGCCGGTCGACCAGGCGGCACTGATGGCGCGAGTGCGCGCGATGCTGCGCATCAAGGCGTTGCACGACACCGTCCAGGAACAGGCGCGCCGCCTCGAAGACCAAGCCGGCGAGCTCGCGCTGTGGAACAAGGAGCTGGAGAGCCGCGTCGAGGGGCAGCTCGGGCAAATCGAGCGCATGGGGGCGCTCAAGCGGTTTCTCGCGCCGCAGCTTGCCGAATTGATTATCGCGCGCGGCGAGGACAGCGTGCTGCAAAGCCATCGCCGCGACATCGTCGTCGTGTTTGGCGATCTGCGCGGCTACACCGCGTTTGCCGAAACCGCGGAGCCCGAAGAGCTGCTCGACCTCTTGAATGCGTACCATGCCGCGGTCGGGCCGATCGTGACGCGCTCGGAAGGCACGCTCGACCATTTTTCGGGCGACGGCATCATGGTGTTCTTCAACGACCCCCTGCCCTGCCCGGACGCCGCCGAGCGCGCCGTGCGCATGGCGGTCGAGATGCGCGAGGCGCTGCTCGAATTGCAGACCGAATGGAAAAAGCGCGGCCGCCAGATCGGCTTCGGAATCGGCATCGCCCAGGGGTACGCGACCCTTGGCCAGATCGGATTTGCCGAGCGGGTCGGCTACACCGCGATCGGTACGGTGTGCAACCTCGCTGCCCGGCTCTGCGCCGAAGCGAAGGACGGCCAGATCCTCGTCAGCCAGCGGGTCGCCGCCGCCGCCGAAGGCTAGCTGCGCAGCGTGCCTCCGGTGGCTTTTTCGACCGCTACGACGAGGCGCTTCGAGAAAGCGTCGATCTCGGAGTCGGTCAGGGTCGCTTCCTGCGGCTGCAACACGACCGAGATGGCGAGCGATTTCTTGCCGTCCGGCAATCCCTTCCCCTCATAGACGTCGAACAGGCGGATCTCGCTGACGAGCTTGCGGTCGACGCTGCGCGCAGCGCGCAGCAGGGTTTCTGCCGGCAGGTCACGATCAACGATGAACGCGAAATCGCGCTCGACCGGCTGAAACACCGACAGCTTCAGCGGCGGCTTGCCCCGCCCGGCTCGCGGCAGCGGGACAGCGTCGAGAAACACCTCGAAGGCGGCAACCGGCCCCTTCACCTCAAAGGCGTCGAGGACATCGGGGTGCAATTCGCCGAAATGGGCGAGAAGGCTCGGGCCGAGCCGCAACGCGCCGGCGCGGCCGGGATGAAACCAGGGCGGCGGGTCATCAGCGGTCTGGATATTGTCGACCGGCGCGCCCATCGCGGCGAGCGCCGCCAGCGCGTCGGCTTTGGCGTCGTAGAGATCGGGTTCGCCGGGCGGCTGCCGCCAGTCGCGCGGGCCGAGCCGGCCGGCGCGCAATCCGGCGGCGACCGTGAGCTGACCCTCGGGCGTGTCGTCGCGGTAGGCGGGCCCCAGCTCAAACAGCGCCGCGTCCGGGAAGCCGCGGTCGGCATTATGCCGCGCCGCCTCGACGAGACCCGGCAGCGCCGAGGGGCGCATCGCATCGAGCTCGGCGCTGATCGGATTGACGAGGCGTAATTCCGGTTTGCCGCCGCCGAACAACTCGGCGACGCGCGACGAAATGAACGAGAAGGTCACCGCCTCGGTCAGTCCGCGGCTCGCGAGAGTGCGGCGCACGAGTTCGGCGCGGCGGCGACGCGCATCGATCGCGGGGCGCGAGATGACGGTTTCGCGCGGCAATGGCACCGCTGGGATCTCGTCATAGCCTTTGACCCGCAAGACCTCCTCGACGAGGTCGGCCTCGCCCTCGATATCGCCGCGCCAGGAGGGCGGTTCGACCCGCAGGCTGCCGCCATGCTCGGCGGCAGCTTCCGAAATCGTACAGCCTAGTGTTTCGAGGATCGCGCGGCTCTCCGCCGGCGGGACATGCAGCCCGCCAAGGCCGGCGAGACGCTCGGGGCGGAGCAGGTATTCGCGCTGCCAATCCGGCGCGGCGCCGGCGACAACAACTTCCGACGCCTCGCCGCCGCAGAGTTCTAGGATCAGCCTCGTGGCAATTTCGAGCCCGGGGCCGACAAAGGCCGGATCGACGCCGCGCTCGAATCGGTAGCGCGCGTCGCTGATGATCTCCAGCCGGCGGCCGGTCGCGGCGGTGCGGATCGGATCGAACAAGGCCGCTTCGACGAACACCTCGGTTGTTGTCTCGGTGCACGCGGTCGGCTCGCCGCCTATGACCCCGCCGAGGCTTTGCACGCCCACGTCATCGGCGATCGCCGTGATCTCCGGGTCGAGCTCGTATTCGCGGCCATTGAGCGCCAGCAGTTTTTCTCCACGACGCGCGAAGCGCACGGTCAGATCGCCCGTCACCTTCCCAGCATCAAACACATGCAGCGGCCGGTTCACGTCGAAGGTCAGGAAATTCGTGATATCGACCAATGCCGAAATCGGCCTGAGCCCGATCGCCTCGAGCTTCTCGCGCAGCCAGCGCGGGCTCGGCCCGTTTTTGAGGCCGCGGATGTGGCGGCCGAGAAATAGCGGACAGGCTTTGCGGTCCTCGATATGGATCGCGATCGGCGAGCGGAAGCGGCCCTCGATGGGCGTCGTGTCGAGCGGGCTCAGCCGCCCCATGCCGGCCGCCGCAAGATCGCGGGCGATGCCGCGCACCCCGAGGCAATCGGCGCGGTTCGGCGTCACCTTGATGTCGAGAACCGGATCGTCGAGACCCACGAGGCTCGCATAAGAGGCGCCGACCGGCGCGTCGGCCGGCAATTCGATAATCCCGGAATGATCCTCGCCGAGCGCCAGCTCGGCGGCCGACATCAGCATGCCGCGTGAGGCGACGCCGCGGATTGTCGATTCCTGAAGCGGCGTCCCGGTCTTCGGGATCGTCACACCCACCGGACCGAACACGCCTTTCATACCGGTGCGGGCGTTGGGTGCGCCGCACACCACTTGCACCTCACCCTTCCCAGCATCGACGCGGCAGACGCGCAGCCGATCGGCATTGGGATGCGGCTCGGCCGAGACGACACGGGCGACGACAAAGCCCTTCAGCGATGCGGCGCGGTCTTCCATGCTCTCGACCTCATGGCCAAGCATGGTCAGCCGATCGACCAGCGCCGAGAGCGGCGCTTCGGTCACGAGGTGCGATTTGAGCCAGGACAGCGTCGTCTTCATGCCGCGCCCCCGGCCATGCTCCCTGCGAGGGCGCCGCGCACCGGCGAAGGGATGTCGAGCGGCAGGAACCCGTAATAGCGCAGCCAGCGCAGGTCGGAATCGTAGAAGGTGCGCAGATCGGGGATGCCGTATTTCAGCATCGCGACACGCTCGATCCCCATCCCGAAGGCAAAGCCCTGATACTCGGCGGGATCGATGCCGCAGTTGCGCAATACCTGCGGGTGCACCATGCCGCTGCCGAGAATTTCGAGCCAATCCCCACCGGCGCCAATCTTCAATTCGCCGCCCTTTCGTGAGCAGCCGATATCGACCTCGGCCGAGGGCTCGGTGAACGGGAAATAGCTCGGCCGGAAACGCACCGGCAGATCCTCGACATCAAAAAAGGCGCGGCAGAACTCGATCAAACAGCCTTTCAGATGGCCCATATGGGTCGTCCGGTCGATCACCAGCCCTTCGACCTGATGGAACATCGGCGAATGCGTCGCGTCGTGATCGGCACGGAAGGTGCGGCCCGGGACGATGATGCGGATCGGCGGCGTCTGCGCCAGCATCGTGCGGATCTGCACCGGCGAGGTGTGGGTGCGCAGCACGAGGCGCGAGCCGTCCGGGCGCTCCGGCAGATAGAAGGTGTCGTGCTCCTGACGCGCCGGGTGTTCGGGCGGGATGTTCAGCGCCGTGAAATTGTAAAAATCCTCCTCGATATGCGGCCCCTCGGCGACGACGAACCCCATCTCGCCAAAGATCGCGACGATCTCGTCGACCGTCTGGCTGATCGGGTGAATGCGGCCGGTCTCGCCCGTCTGCACCGGCAAGGTGACATCGGCGCGCTCGCCGGCAAGCTGTGCGGCGCGCGCCGCGCGGCCGAGCCGATCGCCGGCTTCGGCGAGCGCAGCAGCGATCACGTCCTTCACGGCATTCAGCGCAGCACCGGCTTCGCGCCGCGCTTCGGGCGCGAGCGCGCCGAGGCCGCGCATCAATTCGGTCAAACGGCCGCGCCGCCCGAGCGCGGCGACGCGGATCGCCTCAAGCGCGTCCGGCGTCTCCGCTCGGCTGATCTCGCCGAGGACCTCGTCGCGCAATCGGTCTGCGTCTTCCATCAGCAATTTCCCAAAAACAAAGGGGCCGTCATGCGGCCCCTCCGGTCACAACAACTCTCTGGGGCCTCAGCGCATCCCAGCCCCGATAAATCGCGCGACGCGCCAAATGCCTCGCATGGTCAGGCGGCCTTTGGCTGGGCGCCATCGAGCGCCGACTTGATTTCCCCGACCACCGCCGCGAAGGCCTCCGGCTCGCGGATCGCGATGTCCGACAGCACCTTGCGGTCGAGCTCGAGCCCGGCGAGTTTCAGCCCGTGCATCAATTGCGAATAGGTGAGCCCATGCTCGCGGGCGGCCGCATTGATGCGCTGGATCCACAACCCGCGAAAATCGCGCTTCTTGTTGCGGCGGTCGCGATAGGCGTAGCGCAGCGCCTTCTCGACCTTTTCGAGCGCGATGCGGTAGGCGCTGCTGTTGCGGCCGCGATAGCCCTTGGCAAGCTCCAGAACCTTTTTGTGGCGGGCATGCGCCGTGACGCCGCGTTTGACCCTGGCCATGGCTCAGCCCCGCAAATACGGCATGTAGGTCAGAACGAGCTTCGCGTCGCCCTTCTCCATAGTCGTCGTGCCCCGCCGCAGGCGCTTGCCCGGCTTGGATTTGCTGATCAGCCGATGGCGCTTGTTGCCCCAATTGCGCTTGATCTTGCCGGTCGCGGTGCGGCCGAAGCGCTTTTTCGCGCCGCTCTTTGTCTTCAGCTTGGGCATTTCCAATCCTTGGTTCAAAGTTGCGGCGGCGACCTACAGCGTTTCCGCTGCGGCGTGTTTCTTCGGTTTTTCCGGAGTTAGGCCGAAGTGGGACTTCGATCCGGATTGGTCAAGGGGCTTCGGCAAATTCAATCTCAAGACGAGACACCTCCGGCTGCCGCGACGCCTTCCGACGCCGCGGCTCGGGTCCTGATCAGGTTGCGGCGCACCAGGATGCGGAAGACCGCGTACTGAAAGAGGAAGGCCGCGATCTTTGCGCCCACCGCACCGACCGACACAAACCAGGCCCAGGTCGCAAAATCGGCGTAGAGCGCGATGGCGATATTGGCGAGACCTATTCCTACCAGCAGAGCGGCCCAGGCATAGCCTGCGATTACCGGCACGTTCTCCGGCAGGTTTTGCCGCGCGATCTCCGGCAGGTACCGGGTCATCCAGCCGCGCCGCAGCATCACCGCGGCGACTGCGAAATGCGCGATGCTGGGCTTCAGCATCACAAAGCGCGGACTTTGCGTCAGGATGCTCGCGCCGCCGAGCACGATCACTAGACCGAGGCTCATCCACTGCATCGGCTCGATATGGCGTCCGCTGAATTTGACATAACCGAGCTGAATGACGGCGGCCGCAATCGCGATCGCCGCGGCGGCAATGATGTTCCCGGTCGCGAGATAGACGAAGAGGAAGAAAAGCGCCGACAGGAAATCGCTGACGAGCTGAGAAAGGGCTTGTCTCATTGCGGTTTGTCCTTTGATCGGGCGCCCGTGGGCGGCAGTAAGGTTTCGAGGTGGGCGATATAGGCGAGGAGCGCCTGGCGCCCCCGATCGGTCAGGGAATAGAGCGTCTGCGGCCGGCGCGCGACGAAGCGCTTTTTGACCGCGACATAGCCGGCGTCTTCAAGCTTGCGCAGATGGATGCTGGCGTTGCCGTCGGTCGTCTTGATCGCGTCGCGCACCGCCGAGAAATCGGCCGTTTTGGCTCCGGCGAGAAACGCCACGATCGCAAGCCGCACCCGGCTGTGCAGGAGCTCGTCGATCGCGGCATGATCGTAATCCGTCATCGCCGGAGGCGCGCGCCCCGCCGCAGCAGCACGAGCCCGGGTCCGGCGAGCAGCAGCAGCATCAGCGCCGCCGATAGCAGCAGAACCTCGACCTGATGCCGCAGCACGAAGAGCGCCACTTCCCCGAGCCACCAGGCCACCGCGATCCAGCGCAGCCATGGCAGATTGGTCATCCAGGCGGTGGCGAAGAACGCGATGCCCATGACGCCGGCAACGATCGGGTCGAGCCAGCCCTCGCGATTTGCGCCGGTCCACATCGCGGCGACGACGATGGTTGTTAAAAAGATGCCGCAGCCCAGCCACAGCATCGACAGCGCGAGCGCCATCGGTCCTCGCGGCGAGGGCGAATTGCCGATGAAGCGCCTGAACAGCCGGCGCAGCGAATAGAGCCAAGGCACGCCGATGCACACCGCCCACAGCGCGTTCGGCGCGATCGGCGACCAGCCCCGGACGAAAGCGTAGACGCCGAGATGGCCGAGCGCGACGGCGATGCCCCAGACGAGCATGTCCGGGCTGCGGGCAGTGGCATAGGCGCCACCCTCTTCGATGGCGTGACGGATGAACGCGATATCCTCGCGCGCCCTATCCTCGGTCACAGCGCATGC
>VAZF01000241.1 GCA_005888425.1 Alphaproteobacteria bacterium | reverse complement strand
GCCGCCAAGGTGCGCGCCGAAGGCGGCGTTCCGGATGCGCAGATGATCGGCGACACCGAAGGCGCGGTGCAATGGCTGCGGGCCCAGCCGTGGCTCAACGGCAAGGTGGCCGTGTGGGGCACCTGCTCGGGCGGGCGGCAGACCTTCCTCTATGCCTGTCATACCAAGAGCATCGACGCCGCGGTTGAGCTGTGGGGCGGCCGTGTCGTGATGAGCCAGGAGGAGCTGAACCCGAAGCAGCCGGTCTCGCCGATCGAGTACACGCAGAAGCTGTCCTGCCCGCTCTTGGGTCTGTTCGGCAATGAGGACCGCGCGCCGACCCCGGAGCAGGTGAACCAGCACGAGGCCGAGTTGAAGAAGTACAAGAAGAATTACGAGTTCCACCGCTACGACGGCGCGGGACACGGCTTCTTCTACTACGACCGGCCGGCCTACCGCATCGAGCAGGCGCTGGATGGGTGGCAGAAGGTGTGGTCGTTCCTGCAGAAGCACCTCGCGGCGTAACCGCCGCAATGTGCACCTCGATCGTCGAGATCGTCGGCGCGGATGGCATGGGCAAGGGTGATGACGGGTGGTTCAAGCTGACCCACTCGGTGGTGTCCTACGACCACCCGCATCACGCCCTGTTGGAAGAGGCCATCAACATCGATTTCATGAACCCCGCGCTCGGACCGGGCGCGCGGGTCGCGGTCGAGTTGACGCTGGAATCGGCCAAGGAATTGAGCGGCGCGCTCGCCCGCGCGATCGCGCAGGCCGAGATCGAAGAAGGCGCGCGCCTGCGCAACACCTGAACGGTAGGGCGGCGGTGCGATGCAGATAATCGACGCGCAAATTCACCTCTGGGGAAGCGGCTTGCCGAGCAACATGTCGCACCGGCAGGTGACGCATTTCACCCCGGAGGAAGCGATCCGGCTGATGGATGAAGCCGGCGTCGACGCTGCCGTCATTCATCCGCCGGGTTGGGATCCCGGATCGACCGAGATGGCCTTCGCGGCGGTACGGAATTATCCCGGCCGCTTTGCGATCATGGGCGCGCTGCCGCTCGATCGACCCGAGTCCCGCAACCGCATTGCCGGCTGGAGAGAGCAGCCGGGCATGCTCGGTTTGCGCTATGGCTTCCTCGGCGACCCGGCGCGGCGCTGGCTGCATGAGGGCACAATCGAGTGGCTGTGGGTGGCCGCCGAAAAAGCCGGTGTGCCGATTGCGATGCTAGCGACGGATTCACTGCCCGAGATCGGCCGGATTGCCGAACGTCACCCCGGGTTGCGCCTAACGATCGACCATCTCGGCGGCCGCGGCGGCACGTCGACACTGAAAGACGCCGCGGCGATGACCCACATGCCGGATCTGTTGGCGTTGGCGAAATACCCCAATGTCGCGGTCAAGGCGACCGGCGTCCCGCATTATTCGAGCGAGCCGTATCCGTTCCCGGCGTTGCACGCCTATCTGCGGCAGGTTTACGACGCCTTCGGTCCGCAGCGCATGTTCTGGGGAACCGATATCACAAAGATGCCCTGCTCCTGGCGACAATGCGTGACGATGTTCACCGAGGAATTGCCCTGGCTCAAGGGCCGCGATCTCGAACTGGTCATGGGCGAGGCGCTCTGCGCCTGGTGGGGTTGGGAGCGCACCGCCTGACCTGACGTCCGCTCCTACTCGGCGGCCGCGGCGACCTTCTTGCCGCGGAATGCCGGGATGACCTCCTTTGCAAAGCGATCCAGATCTTCCAGCTGGACGTCGAGCGGGGTGCCGAGCGGCGTGGCGCAAATCACCCGGTCGATGCCGGGATAGCGCTTCTCGACCGCCTTTAGCTGCTCGATGATGTCCGTCGGGGTGCCGGCCAGAAAGCCGCCGGCTTTCACGGCGTCCTCGATGTGCGGTAGCTTGGTGTTGGCCGCGAGCCTGGGATCGCGCATCGCCGCGATCTGCTCGTCGCTCAAGGCCCGCACGAGACGCAGCTCGCCGAACATCTTCATGTTCTCTTCGTAGTGTGGTGCCGCCTCGCGGATCGCCTGCTCGCGGCTCGACGAGATGTGGAACTGATAGCCGAGCGCGAGGCGCTCGCCGAGTTCGAGCTTGACGCCGCGGCGCGCATAGGCGGCCTGGAAGCCGATCATGTGCCGCTCCACCGCGCCGCCCTCGGCCGAGCCGCCGCCGATGACCCCGCAGATGCCGTACTTGGCCATGAAGTCAAAGGCGCGGTCCGAGCCGCTCTGGATCGGCTGCCAGCATTCGACGGGCAGACGCTCGGGGGCGGGCACCAGCGTGATTTCCTTCAACGTGTAGCCGCGATACGGCACTTCCGGCGGGATCGTGTAGAACTTGCCTTTATGCGAAAACGGCTTCCCCTCGAAAGCCTTGAACAGGACCTCAACGCCTTCTTCGAACATCTCGCGGTTGGCATCCTGGTCGAGGAGTGGGGAGCCGAAGGTCTCGACCTCACGGGTGTGATAGCCCCGCCCAACCCCAAAAATGACCCGCCCGCCGGTCAGGATGTCGGCCATCGCATAGTCTTCGGCGAGACGCAGCGGATGCCACATCGGCACGATATTGAAGCCGCAGCCGATCCTGATGTTCCGGGTGACGCCGCATAAATGCATCGCCATCATCAGGAGGTTCGGGATCAATTCCGTGCCCTCGGGCTGGAAATGGTGCTCGGCCATCCAGAACGTGTCGTAGCCGCGCTCGTCCATGCACTTGGCATAGGTCACGACCTTGTGCATCACGCCGGCCAGCTGCTCCTTCGAATAGCGGCGCTCGTTGATCGGCGTGCCCTGATAGCCGAGCTTCTCTATGTCGACGGTGCCGTAATAGGAGCTGTCGAATTTCGTGATCATCGATGGGGCCCTTGCGCAGTGCTGCTGAGACTCTCTCGGTCGAAGGCGGTTTCGTCCAGCGGAAATCCGACAGGGCGGCTATGACCCGGGCGGCCAATCGGGCTAGGCTGGGTGGATCGGGCAGGCCCGCACTGCCCTCCGGACGCCCATAAGAGGAGAAGCGCGAATGAAAACCAACAGCAAGGGCAAGCGAGTCTGCGTCGTGATCGGCGCCACTTCGAAATGGCAGTCGGACGGCCGCAACACGGTGCTGGCGCATGGCCACCCGATCGACGACAGCGACGTGCCGGTCGGCATCCGATGGGGCGTTGGCGGCGCCGTCGCGCAGAAATTCGCCCAAGAGGGCTTTTTCACGGTGCTGACGACCCGCAATGAGGCCAATGCCGCACCGCTCGCGGCGGCGATCCGCGAGCAGGGCGGCGAGTGCATGATCGTCGAGCTCGATCTCGTCTCGCAGGATTCGATCGCATCGGCCTTCGTCACGATCCGCCGCGAAGCCGGCGATCCGGACGTGCTGGTCTACAATGCGGGCTATCTCGAAGGCCGCGACCTGCCGCCTGATATGGAGCTGCTCGAATACATCCCGGTCGAGATGTTCGACGTCACACAGCACATCGCCTGCCGGGGGCCCTTCCTCGTTGCCAAGGAAGTGCTGCCGGCAATGCGCAAAAAGGGACAGGGCTCGTTCTTTTTCTCCAACAATTCGAGCTCGCTGCGCGGCAAGAAG
>VAZF01000240.1 GCA_005888425.1 Alphaproteobacteria bacterium | reverse complement strand
TCGAGCACCGCCGTCCCGATGCTGATCGGCAACGGCCGCGGCCGCTCGATCTTGCCGAGCAACGGCATCAGGATCAGGAAATGGAAATAGTAGTAAAAGGTTGCGACCTGCCCGAGCGTGACGACCCAGCCTTCGGGCGGTTGGCTCCCGACATAGCCGAGCGCGATGGCGTCGATCGGCAACAACCACGAAACGAGGCGGTAGATCGGTCGAAAGCGGGCGCTGCGCACCCGCGAGGTGTCGAGCCAGGGAACAAAAAACAACAGGATGATGGAGCCGAGCGACAGCACGACGCCAAGCAACTTGGCGGGGATCCCGAGAATGTCGAACGTGACGGACCGCAGGATCGCGTAATAGGGCAGCAGGTACCATTCCGGCACGATGTGGTTCGGCGTCACCATGGGGTTGGCCGGGATGTAATTGTCCGCGCTCGCAAAGAAATTCGGCGCGTAGAACACGAAAAAGGCGAGGACCAGCAGCGCCACGCATAGCCCGAAGCTGTCCTTGATCGTGTGATAGGGATGAAAGGGCATCGTGTCCTGCGGGCCGCGCGTGTCGATGCCGAGCGGGTTGTTCGAGCCGTGCTGGTGCAAGGCGAGGAGATGCAGACCGACGACCGCGACGATGACGAAGGGCAGCAGGTAATGCAGCGAGAAGAAGCGGTTGAGGGTCGGGTTGCCGACCGTAAAACCGCCCCACAAGAGCGTCACGATCTTGTTGCCGACGACCGGGATCGCCGAGAACAAATTGGTGATGACCGTTGCCGCCCAATAGCTCATCTGGCCCCAGGGCAGCACATAGCCCATGAAGGCCGTCGCGATCATCAATAAGAGGATGACGACGCCGAGGATCCACAACAGCTCGCGGGGATATTTGTAGGAGCCGTAATAGAGCCCGCGAAAGAGGTGGATATAGACGATCAGAAAGAACATCGACGCGCCGTTCATATGGATGTAGCGGAGCAGCCACCCATAATTCACGTCGCGCATCATGCGCTCGACCGAGTCGAAGGCGAGATCGGAGTGCGGCGTGTAGTGCATCGCCAGGACGACGCCGGTTACGATCATGATGACGAGGATGATCCCGGCGAGCGAGCCGAAGTTCCACCAGTAGTTCAGGTTCTTCGGGGTCGGGTAATCGGTGAATTCGTGCTCGAGGAACGAGACGAAAGGCAGGCGGTAATCGATCCAGCGGATGAGCCGGCTGTATCCGCTGGCTGGGCTGCTGGCGGGAGGAACGGCCATGGCGCTTCCTAGCCGATCTTGATGGCGGTGTCGGAGGTGAAGTCGTAAGGCGGCACGACGAGGTTTAAGGGCGCCGGGCCCTGCCGGATGCGCCCGGAAGTATCGTAGACCGAGCCGTGGCACGGGCAGAACCAGCCGCCATACTGGCCGCGGTCATCGCCCGGCTTGTTGCCGAGCGGGATACAGCCGAGATGCGTGCAGACGCCGACGATCACGAGCCATTCCGGTTTCTTCGCGCGCGCGGAATCCGGTTGCGGATCGCGCAGCGAGGCGACGTCGACATCCTGCGCCGCCTTGATCTCCTCCGGCGTGCGGTGATCGATAAAGACGGGCTTGCCGCGCCAGGCAACGGTCAGCCGCTGGCCGGCCTGCACCGGCGCGAGATCGACCTCGGTCGTCGAGAGCGCCAGCGTGTCCTTGGCCGGGTTCAGGCTGTCGATAAAGGGCCAAACCGCGCAAGCCGCGCCGATGCCGGCCAGCGCTCCGGCGGTCAGGATCAGGAAATCGCGCCGCGTGCCGCCATCATGGCCCGCAGTGACCTGCGAATGCGCCAGATCGGCCATCCACCCCTCGTAATCTGCTGCTGTTCCGCCGGCGACTGCCGCCGCGGCAAGCTATACTGTGAAAAGAGCCGAACTATGCGACAGACTGCCGCATAAAACGGCAGCGGCGCCGGCGCATTGCGCGTTCTCTATAGCGCGGCCGGCGATTGCGCAACCTGCCCGGGACGAGCGATTTGCGGCTGGCCCTGTTCGAACCCGATATTCCGCAGAATACCGGGGCGCTGCTGCGCCTCGCCGCGTGCTTTGGCGTCGCGGTCGATCTGATCGAGCCGTTCGGCTTTGTCTTCGACGACCGCCGGCTGCGCCGTGCCGTGCTCGATTATGCCGCACGGGTCGAGATTCATCGCCACCGCTCCTGGGACGCATTCCTCTCGGCGCGCGATCCGAACTCCCGCCTCGTGCTGCTGACGACGCGCGGCACGATGCCGCTCGATCGGTTTTCGTTCATCGGCAGCGACACGCTGCTCCTCGGGCGCGAGAGCGCCGGTGTCCCCGATTTCGTCCACGACGCGGCAGCGGCCCGGGTCGTGATCCCCTTGCAACCCGGCAACCGATCGCTCAACGTCGCAATGGCCGGAGCGATCGCGCTTTACCAGGCGCTGCGCCAGACCGGCCTGCTGCCGGAAACCGACCCCCAAGTGAGGTGAGCGCATGAAACGGCGGAGATTTCTCGCCTCGACCTTGGCGCTCGCCAGCTTGCCGAGGATCACCGCGGCCCAATCCCCGTCAAAGGTATTTCGCGTCGGTTGGCTGATCGGCGGTTCGGCGGACGGTTCTGCGCTCTTTCTCGACGCGTTACGCGCCGGCTTGGCCGATCACGGCTATGTCGAGGGCCAGAACCTGGTGATCGAGAAGCGTTACGGCGACGACGGGCCTGAGCCGGTCGTCGCCGCGCTCGCCAACGAGCTTGCCCGCCTTCCGGTCGATGTTCTGGTGACCCAGGGATACGCGACCCGGACCGTCGTCAAGGAGATCAACTCAATCCCGATCGTCTATGTGTTCAGCGCCGATCCGATCCTGGCGGGCATCGCTCGAAGTCTCGCGCGACCTGGCGGCAATGCGACCGGGATCTCGCTGTTGTCGGTGGAGCTCAACGGCAAGCGCATCGAATTGTTGCGAGAAATGCTGCCGCAGCTGCAGCGGGTAACGGTCATCGCCAACCCAGCCCATAGCGGTGCGAATTTTGAATTGCAGGCGTGCGACAATGCCGGACGACAGCTGGGAATAGCGGTCCGGCAAGCGCTGGTCCGGAATCCCGCAGAGCTCGAAGAGAGCTTTGCCGAAATTGCGGCCGGGAAACCGGGAGCGATTACCGTCCTGCCTGACGGGCTGGTGATCCAGAAGCGGCAACGAATCGTGGATTTTGCCGCGGGCGAGCGCATTCCGGTTATCTCGGGATGGAAGATCTTCGCCGAGAGCGGTGCGTTGTGCACCTATGGGCCGCGCCTCACTGAATCCTACCGGCGGGCGGGCTATTACATCGACCGCATCCTGAAGGGCACGAAGCCCGCCGAGCTGCCGATCGAACGGCCGACGGTGTTCGAGCTGGTCGTCAATCTCAAAGCCGCCAAGAG
>VAZF01000238.1 GCA_005888425.1 Alphaproteobacteria bacterium | reverse complement strand
CCCCGCGCCACCGCGCTCGCTTCGAGATTGTCGAGCGCATCGCCAAGCGAACGCGGTAGCGGCCTGACGCCGGCGGCTTCCCGTTCGGCCTCGCTCATGTCCCAGAAATTGTGCGCCGGCGGCGGGGGCAAGGTGCATTTCTGGCGGATGCCGTCGAGACCGGCCCAGACGACCGCGCCCAAGGCCAGATAGGGGCTCGCCGCGGCATCCGCGACTCGATATTCGAGGTTGAAGCGCTCGGCGGCCGGCTCGCCGAAGATC
>VAZF01000239.1 GCA_005888425.1 Alphaproteobacteria bacterium | reverse complement strand
ATCAGGTCGAAGCCCTTGTTAATGTCGTCGAGCTTCAAGGTGTGCGTGATCAGATCGTCGATATTGATCTTTTTCTCCATGTACCAATCGACGATCTTCGGCACATCGGTGCGGCCCCTGGCGCCGCCGAAGGCGGTGCCCTTCCAGATGCGGCCGGTCACGAGCTGAAACGGCCGCGTGCTGATTTCCTGCCCCGACGCGGCGACACCGATGATGACGCTGACGCCCCAGCCGCGATGGCAGCATTCCAGTGCCTGCCGCATCGTCTGCACATTGCCGATGCATTCGAAGCTGTAATCGGCGCCGCCCTTTGTCAGATCGACGAGAAAGGGCACGAGATCGCCTTCCACATCCTTCGGATTGACGAAATGCGTCATGCCGAATTGCTCGGCGAGGGCGCGCCGGCGCGGGTTGGTATCGACGCCGACAATCATATTGGCACCGATCATGCGGCAGCCCTGTACGACGTTGAGCCCGATGCCCCCCAGCCCGAACACGACGACGTTGGCGCCCGGCTCGACTTTGGCGGTGTTGATGACGGCGCCGATCCCGGTCGTGACGCCGCAGCCGATGTAGCAGACCTTGTCGAACGGCGCGTCCTCGCGGATCTTCGCGACCGCGATCTCGGGCAAGACAGTAAAATTCGAGAAGGTCGACGTTCCCATGTAGTGGAATAGTTTCTCGCCGCCCAACGAGAACCGGCTCGTGCCGTCGGGCATGACGCCCTGCCCCTGCGTCGCGCGGATCGCGGTGCACAGATTGGTTTTGCGCGAGAGGCAGGACGGGCATTGCCGGCATTCCGGCGTGTAGAGCGGGATGACGTGGTCGCCCTTTTTGACCGTCGTTACGCCCGGCCCAACATCGACGACGATGCCGGCGCCCTCATGTCCCATGATTGCCGGGAAGAGGCCCTCCGGATCGGCGCCCGACAGCGTGTAGGCGTCGGTGTGGCAGATGCCGGTCGCCTTGATCTCGACAAGCACCTCGCCGGCTTTCGGCCCGTCGAGCCGCACCGTTTCGATCGACAGGGGCTGCCCCGCTTTGTGAGCCACCGCCGCGCGCGTTTCCATGCCGCTCTCCCTCGCACTGCGGCCATCCGGCCGCTGGCCGCAGTATAGCGCGGGCCGTGCAGGATGAGGTTCGTCAAACCTCGTGCTAACCCGCCGCGATCGGCGGCGCCGCGGCTGAGGGTGCGCCGCCGATCACCGGGCTTGGCGTTCCGGAGCCAATGGCAACGCTGCAGGAGCCGATGAAGGATGCGCCTGCGCGGGGGCCGCGAGCGTGGACGCGCCGGCAGGAAACACCGTTCCGATGACCGTATCGAGATAGGCGAAGAAGCTTTGGCTGGCATATCCTGCCAAGAAGCCTAACCCGCAGGCGGTCAGCGTCAACTGGCCGCCGATGCCCGCGCCCGCGCCCTGCACCGGGACCGAGGTGGGGCTGAGAAAGAGGCCCACAGCAATGCCGGCAACCAGCCCGGTCGGGATGCCCAGCAGCATCCTGACGAGATCGCGCGGCGCCAATTCGTTGTCCCGGACTCTATTGAGGATCGCCCGAAACGAGCCGATCAGAGTGCCTAGCAGCGCGAACATCATCGGCAGGACGTAAGTCGTGAAGACCGAGAGGATGGATGTCGCGGTCTGCCAGTAGGTCGCGTTATTCTTTATCTCCGCCGATAGCCCGGTCCGCGACGATCCCGATTGCGTCACTTCCTTTGGCGGGGCTTGCACCGACGCGGCAGAGGTTGCGGCCTGCGGTTGCTCGGTCGGCGATAGTTGCACCGCGTTGTTGCCCTCTCCCATCCAGCGATGGTACTCGTGCCGGCGACAGGCGAGCTCGGCACGCGCCGCCTCCTCGGCGAGCTTAGCGTCGCCGGGTGCGTTTGTGCCGTTTGATCGGCGGCCGTCGCAGTTCAACAATACCGGGCTGTCTCTCAGCTCGTCCGTGTAGGTCTTCCAGTTTTGGTCGAGCCGCTCGAGCGCAGCGCGGCCAAGACCAGCGTCCCAGTACGCCAACGCAGTCAGCCCCAACCAAAGCAGGGCGAAGGTCGCCAAACGATCGCGCCAGCGGCGGAACCGCTGGGCGTGAGTCTGCAGCATCGGAAAGGCTCTGACCGCCAGGTCGATACGCGTGTCTTGGCCCGTGGCATCTCCCGCGGACCGATCTCGGCCGGCGTCGGTCTTCCACCCGACCGAACGGAGCACCCAATCCCGCAGCCGGGTCGGCCAAGTCTTGCTCTCGGCGTCAATGAACATCGCCGTGTAGGCAATCGTGACACCGCGCGCCGGAGCCGCCAGGGCGCTCAACCGGTCCTTCGCGAGCAAAAGGATCGCAGCGTTGTCGGCATTCGCGGCGTCGCTGCCGTTGGGCGGATAGCGCATCTCGGCGATCTTTTCGATGATCTGCCGCGAGGTCATCGTCGTGACCGGATTGCCGCCATTGGGTATGGAGCGTGGCGAGCGATCGGTCAGCCCGGCCGGACACGAAGTCGACCAGCAGATGAACCTCGTCGAGATTTTGCTCGAAAATCAGCTTGTCCAGCTGCTGTCTATTCCCGCCTTGCGGCTCTGCCGGTTTGCCGCCGTTATGGATTGGATCGCTCATTGCGAGTGCTCCCTGAAACTTTGTTTCTATACTTTGCCCAAATAGTACCCCCCTTGTCTGTACAGGCCATCACTGATTGCTCGAATAATCGCCGAAACGGCGGCTTGCGGGCGGACCGGCGAAGGAGTACCGGAGCAGCCTCGGCACGGCGGTGGGGATAAGCACATGGCGCGGATTGCGGTCGGCGGGTTTCAGCACGAAACCAACACTTTTGCGCCGCAGCGTGCGACCTGGGCGGATTTCGAGCGCGCGGATGCGTGGCCGGGCTTTGTCCGCGGGCCCGAGCTGATCGATGCGGTCGAGGGGTTCAACATCCCGATCGCCGGCGCCGTCAAGACATTGCAGGAATTGGGACACGACCTTGTGCCGCTCTGCTGGTGCTCGGCGCCGCCTTCCTCCTATGTCGAGCGCCACGCCTACGAGACGGTGGCCGGGGCGATGCTCGAAGACCTCGCCGCGGCCGGTTCGCTCGACGGCATCTATCTCGATCTGCACGGCGCAATGGTCGCCGAACATCACGAGGACGGCGAGGGCGAGCTGTTGCGGCGCATCCGGGCGCTCGTCGGCGACAGGATGCCGATCGTCACGAGCCTCGACTACCACACGAACATGACGCCGGAGATGGTGCGGCACGCGACCGCAATGGTCGGCTACCGCACCTACCCGCATATCGACATGGCGAAGACCGGCGGCCGGGCCGCGCAATTGCTCGACCGCCTGCTGAAAGACCGCCGGCCGCTCTACAAGGCCTATCGGCAGATCGATTTCCTCATTCCCT
The DNA here is from genome assembly GCA_005888425.1 of Alphaproteobacteria bacterium. GTDB lineage: Bacteria > Pseudomonadota > Alphaproteobacteria > ATCC43930 > CGMCC-115725 > DATARH01. Next base: position 5,286 of record VAZF01000239.1, on the reverse strand, counting down.
TGGTGTGGCAATGCACATTGGCCGAGCCGGCCAAGGGCATCTTCGAACTGATCGATGATATCGAGCAGGGCAGCCGGCGCGGCGGCGGCTCAAATCGTGGCTTGCCCGGCGGCTCGCACAATCAAGGGATCGTCTCGATCACGCACACGCCGGGTTTTCCGCCAGCCGACGTCAGGGAATGCGGTCCGGCGCTCGTCGTCTACGGCCTCGACCGCGATGCCGCCGAAGCCGCGGCCGACCGCATCGCCGCGGTTATCCGCGACCGCGAGGCGCAATTCGCCGGCAAGCTGTACACGCCCGACGAGGCGGTGACAGAGGCCTTGCGCATCGCGGCGCATGCGACGAAGCCCGTGATGCTCGCCGATATTCAGGACAACCCCGGCGCCGGCGGCACCTCCGACACGGTCGGGCTGCTGCGCGCCTTGATCGCGCATCGCTATGCGGGCGAGACGCCGGTCGAGGCGGATTGGCGCATCATGCGGCTCGGCACCGGCCGCTTCACCGGCACCGGCCCGATGTATGGCGGCGCCAAATTCCAGATCGGCCCTATGGCCCTCGTGACCGATGAGGCGAGCGGCGTGTCGGCCGTGCTTGCGTCAAAGCGCATCCAGGCAAACGACAAGGAAATGTTCCGACATGTCGGCGTCGAGCCGGCGCAGGTGCCGATCCTCGGCCTCAAATCGACGGTGCATTTCCGCGCGGACTTTCAGCCGATCGCGGAAGCGATCCTGTGCGTCAACTCGCCCGGCGCGCATGTCAGCGATCCGGCGGAGTTGTCGTACAGCCATCTGCGGCCGGGCATCCGTCTGCGGCCGATGGGTCCGACGCGCGCGTAACCTAGCGCCGCTGCTGGCGGCGGAGGAAATCAATAAAGATCGCCGCAAGGAGCCCTTCCTTCTTCTCCCAATCCTCAAAGGCGATATCGAGATCCATGCGGTCCTCCGCCAGCACCTCGTGGTATTCGGCATTCGGCATCAGGCGGTGCGAGACCTGGCCGGGGAGGCGCGGGTGGACCCGGTCATTCCCCGGCGCAATGCAGGTGGGTATCGTCATCGAGCGCAATTGCGCCGGGCTCAACCCGATGACGGGATGATCGGCGCCGGCCAAAAAGCTCTGCCGCCAACGCTCCATGCGGGTGATGAAATCCCGCGGGTCAAACGCCATCAGCTTGGCCCGAGCAGCGGGGTTCACCTTGATGACCTCGCTCCAATGCTCGAGCGCACATACCGCCGCCATGCCGCCTTGCTTCGCCGCGTCGATATGCGAGGTGTAATACTGGTTCGTCAGCCGCTCGGCGGCATAGGCGCCGCCGGTCACGCGCCACAGCAGGAGGCCGCGCACATCTTCGGGTCGGCGCAAGGCCAGGATCATCGCCAGGCGGCAGCCCGACGAGCTGCCGCCGATATAGGCCGGCAGCGCATCGAGGCCTGCGAGCAGCTCGTGCAGATCCTCGACCCATTCATCGTTTTCCGACTCCCCCTCGATCGCGATGCTCGAAGCGCCGGTGTTGCGCCGGTCGTAGGCGACGACCCGGTAGCCGGCCTCGGCGATTTTCTCGCCGAGCGACCGCACACCCGCGCCGGCGCGCCGACCGCCCGGCTGCAAGACGACGAAGGGACCGCGCTCGCCGAGGATCTCGTAATGGATATCGACACCGCGAACAGTGGCGATCGGCATGGCAGTTCCTCCCGGATGTCTCGAGCGATCGGCCGATCTTAGCAGCCGCAGGCGTCAGGCGACCACCGCCACCGTGACGGCGCCCCAGAGCACGAGCACGACGCCGATCACCCGGCACATCCAGCCGCCCCATGGCAAGGTTTTCTCGATCAGCACGAGGAGCGCGATCGCGGCGATCCAGGCGAGGTTCATGATCCCGCCGACGAATAAAAGCGCCATCAGCATCCAGCAGCAGCCCAGGCAAAACGCGCCATGACCGAGGCCGCTGAGGAAGGCGCCGAGCCGGCCCTCGCGCCAATGGAACAGCAGGAAATCGAGCGGCGAGCGGCAGTGCCGCAGGCATGTCTCTTTGAGCGGTGTCCATTGATAGATGCCGGCGCCCATCAATACGATGCCGGCGCCGACTTGGTTGGCGAGGCCCATCGTATCCGACATGAGCCCCGCCTCGTCCAGGCCCCATTGCAGTGTCGTCGCGACCGCGGCAAAGCCGACCCACACCGCCAGGTAGCCGAGCACGAAAAGCGCGGTGCCGGCACCAAACGCACCGCCCTTTGCGGCGCGCTGGCGCGCGATGTTGGCAACCAATAATGTCACCGGCGCGGTGCTCGGCAGCATCATCGCGACCATCATGACCGCCCACATCGCGAAGACGACGAGGCCGTAGCCGAGCGACCATTCCGGCAGCATCAGCATCAGCTGGCCGCCGCCCATATCCATTTCTTCCATGCCGATGCCGGCGCCGACGAGCAGCCACGCCCAGGCGAGGGCCACGACGAGCGCGAGGCTGCCGAGCACGACGGCGCGGTCATGGCGCAGCGCGGCAAAGAACCAATCAGCGGTCATTGCGACACTCTAATCAAAATACCCTTATCTAGCAGCCTGTAATCCTACTCAAAAGGATCGTCGTTCAGCGGCGATTGGGACACGAAAGCTCGCGATAGAGCCGCCCGCAACAAGCCGGTTCTCCCCTTGGCCGGAAGCCTATAAGCTGCGCCCGTCACGCCGGGCGGGGGAACGCCGCTGGGCAGCGAAGCAAAGATTAAAGCGCGAGGAAGAACCCCATGAAAATTCTGTATTTCAACGATTTCAGGCTCGGCGTCCTGAAGGGCGACAACAGCGTCGTCGATGTCACCGCGGTCGTGCAGGACATCCCGCATGTCGGGCCGGGCGATCTGATGAACGGGCTCATCGAACGGTTTTCCAGTTATCGGCAAAAGCTCGAGCAAGCGGTGGCGCAAGGCCAGGGCGTGCCGCTCGCCAGCGTGCGCATTCGTCCGCCTTTGCCGAAGCCGACTACGATCGACTGCATGGCGGTCAACTACATGGAAGACGGGACGCGCAGCGCGCCGGCGCCGATCAACGCCTTCCACAAGAGCCCCTCCGCGATCATCGGCAATGGCGACACGATGGTGTTACCGGATGTGCCGGCGACGATCTTCGAGGGCGAAGCCGAGATGGCCGTCATCATCGGCAAGCGCGCCAGCCATGTTAAGGCTGCCGACGCGATGGATTACGTCTTTGGCTACACCAACTTCATCGACGGTTCGGCGCGCGGCCTGCCGCCGGCCGGCAACGTCTTCTTCCAGATGAAGTCGCGCGACACCTTTGCGCCGATCGGGCCTTACATCGTCACCAAGGACGAGATCAGGGATCCGCAGAAACTTCAGATCCGGCTGTGGAACAATGGCACGTTGATGCAGAACTTCAACACCGACGACATGGGGCATAAGATCCCGCGCTGCATCGAATGGCTGACCTCGATCCACACGCTGGAGCCGGGCGACATTATCGCGACCGGTACAAACCATCGCGGCCTCAACCCCTTCATAGATGGCGATAAGATCGAGATCGAGACCGAAGGCCTCGGCCGGCTGACCTTCAACATCAAGGACGAGCTGAAGCGCAAATGGGAGCGCAAGACGCGCCTTCAGATGCACGAGGCAGCGAAGGAGAAGACGGCCGGAAACTATCCGGACATCACGCCGCAAGCCGAGGGCAAATACGCGAAGACCGCCTAGGTCAGCGGGCCAACGAGCCCCTCTCCCGCGGTACGGGGGAGGGGCTTGCTTTACGCGATCCAATCGAGGGAGGCGCCGTGCGGGTCGGCCCAGGCCAAGGGCTGCCCGTTCGCCGCGAGCAGGAATTGGCCGCGCGGTCCCGGCGTTCCGGCACGCGCGGCGATGTCGGGAAACACTTGCGGCGCCTCGTTCGCGATCCAGACGTCGCAGAACGATGTGACAGAACGGGCGAACTCCGCGCGCTCGGTCGGCCCCACATAGGTCAGCACCGCGGTATGGAAGATGACGCGCGTTGCGTCTCTTGGCATCTCGTTCGCAAGCCGCGTCAGGTCGCGGCGCAAATCGCCTTCGACAAGGCGGGGCTTGTCCGTCGCGGCGATGTCAAGCGCGGCCCGCAACCGCGTCAGCCGATCGGTCTGCTCCGGCCAGACGAGCGTTTCCAGCCATGCCACCTGATTGCGATCGGCGATATCGACCGGTTCGAGATCGAGCCCAGCCCGCCAGGCGATAGACGGCAAGGCTTCGGGGATTGGCGTCGCCGCATTGACCGCGCAAGGGAAAATTGGCGGCTCGACATCGCGCCGCGCCGACATCAGCCGCCCTTCGCCGTAGTCGTAGCCGTAACGATCCGGCAGCAGGCAAAGACCCGCCGAGGCGCCGACTTCGAGGAGCGCCAAGGGCTGCGGCAGCCTCGCGAGAACCGGCAACAACGCCGCGCACCTGCCGGGCTCGTTCGTTTGAGTCGAGCGCATTAACATCAGCGCGTGGAGCGCGTCTTTACGCTGCGTGACACCGCGGCGAAACCGGTTCCAGCCGTCGGGTGTGCCGAGCAGCGAACGCGCAGCGGCGAACAGCAAATTCGGCTGACGCTTCGGCCGCGGCAAGGCCAGTAGGAAATCGAGGATTTCGCTATCAGCGGCGACGCCGCGGGCGAGCTCTTCGTAAAGCGGTGAGCGGCCTCGCGCCTCATCCGCGGCAAACCGCCGATAGGCGGCGCTCAGCCTCGCGCGCTCGTCCTGCTTGTCGTTCCGGGGCGTCATATGCCGCTCTCGCGCAGCCGCGCGTCGGCCTCCGGCAGGAGTCGCGCGAGGCGCGCCGCCCAAGCCGCCTGGCCCGCCGCATCGGCGATTAGATCCTGGCGGATCTCGATCTCGACATGCGGCAGCCCACGCTGTTCGCCATGTACCGGCACCGTGTAGTCGCTGAGATCGCCGACCGCGTAGGGCTGGTTGTCGCCGACATTGAGATCGCCCTCATGCCGCAGCAGGTCGAGCATGATATACGGGAGCCGCGCATCGCGATTGTAGAGAACACCGACGTCGACCTTGCGCGCGATGCTTTTGAATACCGGCGTGAAGCTGTGCATCGCGATCAGCAGCGTGCGCCGGCCGCTCGCGCTCCGCGATTCGAGCAGTTGCTCGATGCGAGCGTGGTACGGCTGAAAAATCTCGCGCTGCCGCGTTTCCCGCTCGTCGGATGATAAACCCTCGTTGCCGGGGATCGCGGTCAGCTCGCTGATGGTCGGGATCGAGCTGTCGAGCCCGGGTTGGCGATTGCAGTCGATGACGAGGCGCGAATAGTTCTGCAGCAC
>VAZF01000237.1 GCA_005888425.1 Alphaproteobacteria bacterium | reverse complement strand
ATCTCGCGCTGGATGACCGCCTCGTCGGCGACGCGCAGCCCGCGGCTCGGATGGATCGTCACCTCGTATTGCCGCGCGCCGTATTCCGGGAGGAAGCTGTCGGGCTTCAGGCCCGCCATGCGCAATGCCGCCGTATAGGCTTCGCCGAAATCGCCCTGGCGCCGCCACGCATCGAGTGCGTAGGTGGCGCCCGGCCGATCCTCGACCCCGGTATAAACGAATTCCTGCTCGAAGGCGGCCATCAGCGTCAGCCCGGCTTCGCTCTCGAGCGCGGCGAGCGCACGACGCAGAAAGTCGCGCGGACAGCATTCCCAGGGCTTGCCATCGAGCGTCATGATATCGGCGAGGT
>VAZF01000071.1 GCA_005888425.1 Alphaproteobacteria bacterium | reverse complement strand
CCATCAATCTGGAGGACGTGAAAAAGGCGCTGGATCAGCCCACATATGAGACGATCCAGCCGGACGGCCGGCGCCGGCGTTGTGTTTGGCTCGAGGCAGCACAGCGCTGGCTACGAATTGTCGTCGAGGCAGACGGCGAGACGGTCCATAACGCCTTTTTCGATCGGAATTTTAGGCCATGAACGCAGACCCGGTGATCCGCTACTTCCCGGAAACCGACACGATGGCGATTGAGCTGCGGCCGTGGCCGGAGGCATCGGAAGGCGATCACGGTGGAGAGGACGCGGGCAAGGATCTCGTCATCCATTACGCGTCCGATGGCGAGCCCTGGCTGTGGGAGATCGAGCACGCCTCGGCGCATCCCGAGCACATCGCGGCGGCTCTCGGGCAGATCAGGAAACATTGGCGCACGACGGCTTGACCGAGCGCGGCGCTGACCTCCCGGTAGACGCCCGCTTAGGGCCGGCGTAGGGTCGGGGCATGGTTTGGGCGGTTTCTCGAGCGCCCTATGCGTCCGATCCGGAGAAAAGTCGCGGCCGGCTCCATCCCGAGCCCGAGCACGCGATGCGCTCGCCGTTTCAGCGCGACCGCGACCGCATCCTCCATTCGAGCGCGTTTCGCCGGCTGAAGCACAAGACGCAGGTCTTTGTCTATCACGAGGGCGACCATTACCGGACGCGCCTGACGCACAGCCTCGAAGTGGCGCAGATCGCCCGCACCATCGCCCGCGTGCTGGGGCTCGACGAGGACCTCGCCGAGGCCTTGGCGCTGGCGCACGATCTCGGCCACACGCCCTTCGGGCATGCGGGCGAAGAGGCGCTCAACGCCGAGATGGCGCGCTATGGCGGCTTTTCGCATAACGACCAGACCCTGCGCATCCTGACCCGGCTCGAGCACGGCTATGCCGAGTTCGACGGGCTCAACCTGACCTGGGAGGCGCTCGAAGGCACGGCCAAGCACAACGGGCCGCTCCTCGGCGCCGGCATCGAAAAGCCGGTGCCGCCCTCGATCGCCGAATACGACCGGAAGCACCCGCTGGAGCTTGACACCTATCCCGGGCCGGAGGCACAGATCGCCGCCCATTCCGACGATATCGCCTACAACAATCACGACATCGATGACGGGCTGCGCGCCGGCCTCTTCGCCGTCGCCGATCTCGCCGAGGTGCCGCTGGTCGGGCCGGTGTTCGACGAGGTCGCGCGGCATTACCCCGGGCTCGAAGAGTCGCGGCTCATCCACGAATCGATTCGCCGCCTGATCGACCTCATGGTGCGCGATCTCGTCGAGGAGACGCGCCGGGCACTGGCGGCAAGCACCCCCAAAAGCGCCGACGACATCCGCCATCTCGGGCGGCCGGTCGCCGCTTTCTCCGAGGCGATGCGGAACCACGACCGGGCCCTCAAGCGATTCCTCTACGAGCGGATGTACCGCCACGATCGGGTTAACCGCATGACTTCAAACGCCCGGCGGGTCGTCAGCGAGCTGTTTCGCCTGTTTCTTGCCGAGCCCGACCATTTGCCGGTGGAGTGGCGCGCGCTGATCGGCGGCGGCGAGGCCGGGCGCGCGCGGGTGGTCGCGGATTACCTCGCCGGCATGACCGACCGATTTGCCCTCGACGAGCACCGCCGGTTGGTCGATACCTAGGGCTCGAATGACCGCAGCGATGGCTAACATTTTCGGCGATTTTCGCCGGGTTCTCCTGTCCGCGCTCGACGACCTCGTCGCCGAGGACGCGCTGCCGCCCGGGCTCGATATGACGCGGGTCGCGGTCGAGCCGCCGCGCGATCCGGCGCATGGCGACCTCGCGACCAATGCCGCGATGGTCTTGGCGGGGCAGGTGCAGCAGAACCCGATGGTGCTCGCCGAAAAGATCGCCGCGGCGTTGCAGGGCCGCGAGCTCGCGACCGGCGATTATCGCGGCAGCGGCTTTTCGGTCCATGCGGTAAAGCCGGGGTTCCTCAACATCCGCCTCGACCCGGCGGTGTGGCACGCGCAATTGCGCGCGATCCTCGAGGCCGGCACCGCTTACGGCGATTCGACCGTCGGCCAAAACGAGCGGGTGAATGTCGAATTCGTGTCGGCCAACCCGACGGGCCCGATGCATGTCGGTCATGGCCGTGGCGCGGTCGTCGGTGATGCGCTGGCGGCGCTTCTCGCAAAAGCCGGGTTTGCGGTGCATCGTGAGTATTACATCAACGATGCCGGCGCGCAGGTCGATGCGCTCGCGCGCTCGCTCTACTTCCGCTACCAGGAGGTCGTCGCCGCCCAGCCGGAGAGCCGCTTGCTGCACAGTTCAGCGGTGTTGCAGGCCGCACTCGTGCAGCCGGAAGGCTTTTATCCCGGCGAGTATCTGAAAGACGCCGCACGAAAGCTGTTCCAGCGCGACGGCGAGAAATGGTTCGACAAGCCCGAGGCGGTGTGGCTCGGCCCGGTGCGCGATTTTGCGATTACCGAGATGATGGCGCTGATCCGCGATGATCTCGCCGCGCTCGGCGTCGGCTTCGACGCCTTTGTCTCGGAGCGCGAGTTGGTGCGGTCGGGTGCGGTCGATGCGGCGCTCGCCGCGCTGACCGAGCGCGGCCTAATCTATGAGGGCGTTCTCGAACCGCCAAAGGGCAAGCTGCCGGACGACTGGGAGCCGCGGCCGCAGACCTTGTTCCGCGCGACGCAGTTCGGCGACGAAGTCGATCGCCCGCTGAAAAAATCGGATGGGTCGTGGACCTATTTCGCCGGCGACATCGCCTATCACCACGACAAGTTCCGCCGCGGGTTCCGCAATCTGATCGATGTGTGGGGCGCCGATCACGGCGGCTATGTCAAGCGCATGCAGGCGGCGGTAAAGGCGTTGAGCGACGGCGAAGCGGCGCTCGACGTCAAGCTGTGCCAGCTCGTGCATCTCTTCGACAAGGGCGAGCCCGTGCGCATGTCGAAGCGCGCCGGCACGTTTGTCACCTTGCGCGATGTCATCGACCAGCTCGATGAGCTCGCCGGCGAGCATGGCAAGGATGTCTTCCGCTTCATCATGCTGACTCGCAAGAACGACCAGACGCTCGAATTCGATTTCGCGAAGGTCACCGAGCAGTCGAAGGACAACCCGGTTTTTTATGTGCAATACGCGCATGCGCGCGCGGCTTCGGTGATGCGCCACGCCGCCGAGATGCTGTCCCGCGACCAGCTATCGGATGCGGCGCTGGCGGAGGCGCCGCTCGGCCGGCTCGGAGATCCGCTCGAATTGGCGCTGATCCGGCTGCTCGCGAGTTGGCCGCGCATCGTCGAAGGCGCCGCCGAGGCGCATGAACCGCACCGCATCGCCTTTTTTCTTCAAGACGTCGCGGCGCAATTTCACCTGTTGTGGACCAAGGGCAAAGACGAGGCGACCTTGCGTTTCCTCGTCGGGGGGGATCCGGAGCTGACCCGTGCGCGCCTCGCTTTGGTGCGCGCGGTTGCGCTGGTCATTGCCTCGGGTCTGCGGGTGTTTGGCGTCGATCCGGTGGACGAGATGTAGGGTCGACAAGATGTGATGGGGGAGATGTAGAGATGCAGCAGCATCTGGGGGGCTACGAGGAACGCGAGGATGACTCCGTCGGATTGATGGGGGACGATCGCCTCGATGAATTCGCCGCGCCGCGGCGGCGTTGGCCGACGGCGGTATTGACCGGCATTGTCATGGCCGTATTCGCCGGCGGGCTCTGGTTCTTCTATCACCAGGGGGGGCGGCAGCCGGCGCCCGGGCCCGGCGGCGAGGTGCCGCTGATCCGCGCCGACGACAAGCCGATGAAGATGAAGCCCGATCAGCCCGGCGGCATGCCGGTGCCGGATCAGAATGTCTCGGTCTATGATCCCAAACCCGGCGCGGCGCCGGTCGAAAAATTGCTGCCGCCGCCCGAGCAACCGATGCCGCGCCCCGTGCCGCGCGAGGCGACCGCGCCGTCGGCTCCGTCCACCGCACCGGCGCAATCCGCTCCGGCCGCGACAGCGGCGCCGCAGCAGCAAGCGGCGGCGACCACAGCGGCGCCAAA
>VAZF01000070.1 GCA_005888425.1 Alphaproteobacteria bacterium | reverse complement strand
GCGGGCCCGGCGGGCGCGGCTCATCATCGGGTTGTGGGGACCGGATCGCACCGATTTCCCATCGGCGGACGCTGTGGTTGTGACGGCCGCGGACGGCGTCGTGACGTCGCTTTCGGCGGCGGTGGCAGAGATCGAGGCTGCCCTCGGCAACGTGTCACACCCCCGCATCGGTTTGGACAAAACCGCCGACCGCCTCGCCCGCGAGACCGTATAGGCCGGCTCCGCTATCCAAGGTTGGGTGGCAATTTGCCGCCGGAGCAGCGATCATCCTTTTCGTCGCATCTGTTGTCCGCGACCTTGCTCGGGCACGCCCGGCGACCACCTGCCGTATAACGTTAGTCCAGAATTGGAGAACCCATATGCGGTTTAACGAAATCGCTAAACGGACCGGGCGCGCAGTCGCGCTCTCGGCCGCATTGGTCGCGGCTGCATCGTTTACCATTACGCCGACGACGGCATACGCCCAGCACCGGGGCGGGGGTGGCGGCGGCGGCGGTTGGCACGGCGGTGGTGGCGGTGGCTGGCACGGTGGCGGCGGTTGGCGTGGTGGCGGCGGTTGGCGTGGCGGCGGCGGCTGGCGCGGGGGTTGGCGCGGCGGCGGCGGTTGGGGCTGGGGCTGGCCGGTAGCCGCAGGGCTGTTTGCCGGCGCGGCGCTCGCCTCCTATCCCTATTACGGGGGCTACCCGTACGGCTACGGCTACGGTTACCCCTACGGCGGCTACGGCTACGGTTACCCCTACGGCGGCTACGGGTACGGCGGTTATGGTGGCTATGGCGGTTATGGTGGCTACGGCGGTTACGGGTATTGAGCCCGATGGCCGGCACGCAAAGCCGGCACATGAAGATTTATGAAAGTCGCGCCGGCCGGATGCGTTAACGGCCGGCGCGCTTTTTCGAGCAGCGTCTCACCGGCCCTTCAGCACCGGCTTGCGGCGCTCGCGCCAGGCTTGGTGCGCCTCTTTTTTGTCCTCGGTCAATTCCAGCGCCATAAAGCGATAGAGATCGGCATTGGCCGCCTCGCGCAAGCTCGACTCCATGCCGAACGCGACCGCCTCCTTCGCGAGCCGCGCGGCGAGCGGCGGCAGCGCGGCCACGTGCTCGGCCACTTCCATCGCCTTCGCCATCAATTCGTCATGCGGCACGAGCCATTGCGCGAGGCCGATGCGATAGGCTTCCTCGGCTTTTAGCGGGAACCCCATCGCAACCTTCATCGCCTGGCCGCGCCCGATCCAGCGCGCGAGCCGCACCGTGCCGCCCTGCGCCGGCAGAATGCCAAGCGCGACCTGCGGCAGGCGCCATTCGGCGCGTTCGGAGGCGACGATCAGATCGCAGCAATAAGTGACGATGCAGCCGATCCCGACGGCATAGCCGTTAACCGCCGCGACGAGCGGCTTCGCAAAATCGGCAAGCAGGTTCATCGCCTGATGCCGCCGCCGCTTGGGCAGGGCCTCGATCGCCTCGGCGATCGAGTCGCTGGTATGCGTTTTCGGGTTCTTCAGGTCGGCGCCGGCGCTGAACGCACCGCCCGCTTCGTCGCCGGTCAGAACGACGCAGCGGATGTCGCTGTCCTCTTCGAGCTGCGGCAGCATCTCCTTCAATGCCGCGTTGTAATCCTCGCCCCAAGCATTGCGCGCCTGCGGCCGCGACAAGGTCAGGATGCCGACCGCGCCGCGCTTCTCGTACAGCAAGGGCATGTGGTCCCTCCGGGCTAAATGACGGCGTCGCTCTTCAGCGCGGCGATTTCGTCCTGCGATAGGCCGAGCCAGCCGCCATAGATCTCGGCATTGTGCTGGCCGAGCTTCGGGCTCGGCACGAGCGGCACCGGGTCGGCTCCGTGAAAGCGCAAGGGTGACGTCGGCACCGTCACGCGGCCGATCTCGTCATGCTCGATCTCGGCGAGAAAGCCGCGCTCATGCATGCCCGGGTCATGCATGACCTCGTTGACATCGCGCACCGGCGCCAGCGGGATGCGGTGCCGCTTGGCGGCCGCGAAAATTTCCATTTTCCCGAGAGTTTTCGTCCATGCGGCGATCAGCGCGTCGGTTTCCCCACGGTGCGCCAGCCGCGCGGCGGGGCTGTTGAAGCGCGGGTCGTCGCGCAGATCCTCGCGGCCCATAGCCTTGAGCAGGCTGTGCCAGTGTTCCTCGACCGCGAGGTTCATCGCGATATAACCGTCATTGGTCGGGTAGACGTTGATCGGCACCCTGCCGTGGCTGGCGTTGCCGGTGCGGGGCGGCACCTTGCCGCTCTGCCAATACGCCTCAAGCGAGGAAGTGAGTGTCGCGTAAGCGGCCTCCTGCATCGCGACCTCGACGAGCCTTCCCTTGCCGGTCTCGGCGCGTTCGAACAATGCCGTCACGACCGCCGCATAGAGATGAATGCCGGAAAGGAAATCGACAACGGCCGGGCCGGCCTTAACCGGCGGACCATCGGCAAAGCCGGTCGCCGCGATGAGCCCCGAGACTGCCTGGATCGTCAGGTCCATCGCGAGGTTGTCGCGGTCGGGGCCGCTGAGCCCGTAACCCGATCCGGATGCGTAGATCAGGCGCGGGTTGATCTCGCGCAACACGCTCCAGCCGACGCCGAGCCGGTCCATGACTCCCGGTGCGAAGTTCTCCAATAGCACATCGCCCTTTTTGGCCATGCGAAAGAGCAGGGCGCGGCCGCGCTCATGCTTCAGATTGAGCGTGATCGCGCGCTTGTTCGAGTTGAGCATCGCGATCGGAAATGTCGTGCTTTTGCCGGGTGGCGCGCGGCGACGCAACGGCTCGCCCTGCGGCGGTTCGATCTTGATGACATCGGCGCCGGCCTGCGCCATCAGCAAACTCGCGTAGGGGCCCTGATAGACCTGCCCGAAATCAAGCACCGTCACGCCGGCAAGCGGCCGGTTCGCCCGCTCCATTACGGGGCACCGCCCTTATATGCCCCTCTCCGCCCTTCAGGGGGGAGAGGGAGGGGCCCGGCGCGAAGCGCTGGGAGGGTGAGGTGGGCTATGCTAGCCAGCGCACGGCAATCCCCCACCTCACCCCGGCCCTCTCCGCCCCCGGGGGCGGAGAGGGAGAGTGACGGCACCGACGTCAGCATTACCGTCCCTTGAAGGGGCCGGGCGGGCGCTTCTCGGCAAAGGCGCGTGCCGCTTCCTGGAAATCCTCGGTGAGGTACAGCCGGAACGGCGCCGCCATGAACTGCGCTTCCCGGGTCAGGCGCTCCATGTACCAGCGCCGCGTGCGCACCGTCGTGCGCACCGACAGCGGCGGGTTCTTCGCGACCTGCTGCGCCAGCTCGCGCGCAACCTCGAGGTGCTGTCCCTCCGGCGCGAGGCGATTGATGATGCCGGCCTTGAAGGCTTCCTCGGCGGTGAAGAACCGCCCGGTCAGCGCGATCTCGTCACCAAAAGCGCCGGCGGCGCGATACTGAAACAATGCCCAATAGCGCGACGCGCCGAGCCCGCGCGGCGTCTCGGTCAGCTGCATCCTTGTGCCTTCGGCGGCGACGATCAGATCGCTTTCGAGCATGAGCCCGAGGCCGAGCCCCAGCACAAAGCCGTGCACCGAGCAGATGACCGGCTTCCAATTGACCGCGTGCGTTAAGAGATCGGCTGAGTTGGTGCCCCAGCCCTGCGGCCCGCCGAGCTTTTCGAATTCGTCGCGGCTGCGCAATTGGCGCTGGCGCACATCGGCGCCGCTGCAAAAGGCGCGGCCGCGTCCGTTGAGGATGGCGACTTCGGCTTCGGGA
>VAZF01000069.1 GCA_005888425.1 Alphaproteobacteria bacterium | reverse complement strand
ACATCTACAACCGCATGTTCACAATGCACGGCATCGTCATGGTGTGGTTCTTTTTGATCCCATCGATCCCGACGACGATGGGCAACTTCTTCGTGCCCTTGATGATCGGCGCGCACGATCTCGCCTTTCCGCGCCTCAATATCGCCAGCTGGCATGTCTTCAACCTGTCCGGCGTTGTCCTTCTCTATTTGCTGCTGATGGGCGGGGTCGATACCGGCTGGACGTTCTACACGCCGTTCTCGACCGCCTACGCCAACAGTTATGTCACGGCGACCGCGGTGGCAGTGTTCATCAACGGCTTCTCGACAATCATGACGGCGCTAAATTTTGCCGTGACGATCCATCGGCTGCGCGCTCCGGGCATGTATTGGAGCCGCTTGCCCTTGTTCATCTGGGCGATCTACGCGACGAGCGTTGTCATGCTGCTCGCGACGCCGGTGCTGGCGATTAGCTTATTCCTGATCGCGCTCGAACGGCTTGCCGGTGTCGGGATTTTCGATCCGAGCGTGGGCGGCGACCCTCTCTTGTTTCAGCACCTGTTCTGGTTCTACTCGCATCCGGCGGTCTACATCATGATCCTGCCGGCGATGGGCATCGTCAGCGAGCTTGTCACCTGTTTCGCGCGCAAGCCGATCTTCGGCTACACCGGCATGACCTATGCGCTATTGGCAATCGCGGTGTTCGGTTTTCTGGTCTGGGGCCACCACATGTTCACCGCCGGGATCTCGCTCTATTCGGGCATCGTGTTCTCGCTGATGAGCTTCCTCGTCGCGGTGCCGTCGGCGATCAAGGTGTTCAACTGGACCGCCACCCTGCACAAGGGCTCGATCGCGTTCGATGCGCCGATGCTCTATGCGCTCGGCTTTATCGGCCTCTTTACGATGGGCGGTCTGACCGGCCTCGTCGTCGCGACGCTGGCGCTCGATGTGCACCTGACCGACACCTATTTCGTCATCGCCCATTTCCACTACATCATGGTTGGCGGCGCGGTCAGCGCCTATTTCGGCGGGCTGCATTACTGGTGGCCCAAGATTACCGGCCGGCTCTACCCCGAGATCTGGGCGCGCGGCGCCGCGATCCTGATGTTTCTCGGCTTCAACCTGACCTTCTTCCCGCAATTCATCCTCGGCTATCTCGGCATGCCGCGGCGCTATTACGCCTACGCGCCGGATTTGCAGGTGTGGAACGTCCTGTCCTCGGCCGGCGCCTCGATCCTCGCTTTCGCCTACCTGATGCCGCTGTTCTACTTGACCTGGTCACTGCTGCGCGGCCCACGCGCCCTGCCGAACCCGTGGCCCGCGACCGGGCTCGAATGGCAGACGAGTTCGCCGCCGCCGAAACACAACTTCGCGCGGACCCCGACCGTCACCACCGGCCCTTACAATTACGACCCCGAGACCGGCCGCAGCGTCGCGCAGAACGGCACGGTCTATGCCTGAAGCATCGGTCCCCACCGCACAGCCGGAGCCGCAATTTGCGACGATGCGGCAGCAGGCCGAGGCGGCGGCGCTGGGCATTTGGGTATTCCTCGCGACGGAGGTGCTGTTCTTCAGCGGCATGCTGCTGGCCTACACCGTGCTGCGCCATGCCTACCCCGAGGGCTTTGCCGAAGCCGGGCGTGAGACCAAGATCGTGATTGGCTCGGTCAACACCGCGGTATTGCTGACCAGCAGCGCGACGATGGCCTGGGCCGTGCACGCCGCCAAGGCCGGACACCGCAAGCTCCTGACAATTCTGTTGATCGCGACCGCCGCGCTCGGCCTGGTGTTTGTCGGGCTGAAGGGGCTCGAATACTCACAGGAATATGCTGAGCACCTCGTCCCCGGGTTGAACTTTTCATCGGATAGCCCGCATGCCCACGCCATCGAGCTGTTCTATTTTCTGTATTTCGCGCTGACCGGCATCCACGCGCTTCATCTGTCGATCGGGATCGTCATCGTCGGCATCATGGCTTGGCGGGCTTCGCACGGCGCGTTCGGCCCCACCTATCAAACCCCGGTCGAGGTCACCGGGCTCTATTGGCATTTTGTCGATCTCGTGTGGATTTTTCTCTATCCGCTGATCTACCTCAACGGCCGGAGCGGCGGATGATGCCGAAGCCGCCGCGCTCCCTCGTGTGGTCCTGGATCGGCCTGGTCCTGCTGCTCGCCTTGACGCTCGGGATGGCCTTTGTCCCGCTCGGGAGGGCGAATATTGCCGTCGCGTTAGCCGTCGCGGTTGGGAAAGCCATTATCGTCCTGCTCGTCTTTATGGAGCTCGCGCGCGGCCATTCACTGAAGCTGATCTTTGCCGGGGCCGGCCTGTTCTGGCTGATCATCATGTTTGGCCTGAGCTTTACCGATTACGCAACCCGCACCGGTTTCCCGCCGGCACATTGAGTTGAACTTCCGGTGTCATGCACCACCCGAATCATGCACCACCCGAAGCAGCGTCGCGCATCGGAACGGCGGCAATAGGTTCGCGTTAAGAGCAGCGAGACATCGGACGGCACGTCCGCATCCCTCGGATTTGCAGGCAAACCTATGAAAACGACCGCCAGCGACGTTTTGGTCGAGACCCTGTTGGCATGGGGCGTCGACACCGTGTTCGGCATCCCCGGCGACGGCATCAACGGCATTATCGAGGCGTTCCGCAAACGCCAGGACCGCATTCGCTTTATCCAGGTGCGGCATGAGGAGGCCGCAGCCTTCGCCGCCTGCAGCTACGCGAAATTCACCGGCCGGCTCGGCGTCTGCGTCGCGACCTCGGGGCCCGGCGGCATCCACCTGCTGAACGGGCTCTACGACGCCAAACTCGACGGCGTCCCGGTATTGGCGATCACCGGGCTCCAGTTCCACGACCTGCTGAACACCGAGACGCAGCAGGATGTCGAGCTCGACAAGCTCTTCATCGATGTCTGCAAATACAACAACCGCATCATGGGTCCGGCGCACACCGAGAACGTCGTCGAGCTCGCCTGCCGCGCCGCGCTCGCCTATCGCGGCGTCGCGCATGTGACGATGCCGGTCGACATGCAGGAAATGCCGGTCGACGAGATGCGCTCGAAGCGAAACCGGCCGCATCATGTCTCCGACATCTGGGCCGAGAGCGCGCATATCCCGACCGATGCGGCGATCCGCAAGGCGGCCGAACTGCTGAACCAACGCAAGAAGCCGGTCATCATCGCCGGACGCGGCGCGGTCGGCGCCCGCAAGGAACTCGAGGAGATCGCCGAGATGCTCGGCGCGCCGATCGTCAAGCCGATCCTCGGCAAGGCCTGCGTGCCGGACGACAGCCCCTACACGACGGGCGGTGTCGGCCTCCTCGGCACGCGGCCGTCGCAGGACGCGCTCGAAGGCTGCGACACCTTGCTGATCGTCGGCAGCAGCTTTCCTTACATCGAGTTCTATCCGAAACCGGGCCAGGCGCGCTGCGTGCAGATCGAAATCGATCCGTTGCGCATCGGGCTGCGTTACCCGGTCGAAGTCGGGCTTGTCGGCGACTCGTTGCGCGTCTTGCGCCGCCTCATCCCGCATCTCGACCGCAATCCCGACCGCTCCTGGCTCCAACAGGCGCAGCAAGGCAAGGCCGAGTGGCAGAAGTTGATGGAGGAGCGCGGCACTAGGCAGGACATGCCGATGAAGCCGCAGGTCGTCGCGCACGAGCTCGGCAAGCGGTTGCGCGACGACGCGATCATCGCCACCGATTCCGGCACGATCACGACCTGGGCGGCGCGCCACATCAATATCCGCGGCGAGCAGATGTTCTCGCTGTCCGGCAATCTTGCGACGATGGCCTGCGGGCTGCCCTATGCGATCGGCGCGCAGGTCGCTTATCCCGACCGCCAGGTCGTCGCCTTTGTCGGCGATGGCGGCCTGTCGATGCTGATGGCCGAGCTGGCGACCGCCGTCAAATACAAGCTCCCGATCAAAATCGTCGTCATCAAGAACAACACGCTCGGCCAGATCAAATGGGAGCAGATGGTGTTCCTGGGGAACCCCGAATATGTCTGCGACCTCCAGCCGATCGATTTCGCGATGGTTGCGCGCGCCTGCGGTGCCACCGGCCTCTCGGTCGAACGGCCAGAGCAATGCGGCAGTGTCATCGAGCAGGCGCTCGCGACACCCGGGCCGGTGCTCGTCGAGGCGGTCGTCGATCCGCACGAGCCGCCGATGCCGCCAAAGGTCAAGGCCGAGCAGGCCTTGCACTTTGCCGAGTCCTTGGCGCGCGGCACGCCGCATCGCGGCAAAATCGCGCTGACCGTCGCCTCCGACACGGTTCGCG
>VAZF01000068.1 GCA_005888425.1 Alphaproteobacteria bacterium | reverse complement strand
ACCGATCGCGAAGGGCAGATAGGCGTAGCGCGAACGCGCGGCGATCTGGTCCGGCGCGAAGCGGCCGGGATCGAAACGGTCGGGGTCGTGCCACAGCCTGCGATGGCGGTGCACGACCCAGGGAAAGACGCCGACGATCGCCCGCTTCGGGATCTTGCGGCCGCACACGACATCGTCGGCGATGGCGCTGCGCAGCATCGTCGGCGCGGGCGGGTAGAGCCGCAGCGTCTCGTCGACGATCTGGCGCAGATAGACGAGCCGCGGCAGATCCTCGGCGATCGGCAGCCGGCCGCCGAGCACGCGGTCCAGCTCGGTGTGGAGCCGCGCCTCGACCGCAGGATGTGACGCCAGCAGATACCAGAGCCACGCGAAGACGCGCAGCGGCGTCGCCGCGGTTGCGCCAAGGGTCAGCACCTCGTCGCGGATCTCCGCGTCGTCGAGCCCCGCATCCGCCTCGCGGTCGCGCGCGTTGGCGATACGCCATAGGAGATCGCGCGGGCCGGCGTAGTCCGGCTCGCGGCGTGCGGCAATCAGCCGATCGATTAGCGGCAGGAATTCGGCAATCTCATTGTGCCGATCGCGCCGACCGCCGGTGAACCCGAGGAAATCGCGCAGCCGGTATTTCCCGGGATACTGCCCCAGCCGATAGAGCACCGGATCGATGTCGCGATCACCCGCGGCGAATACCCGGCCGGTCATCGCGGTGATCAGATGCGCGAAAGTCTGGCCGATATCGATGTCCTCACCCGCCGGCAACCGAGCCAGATGCCCGGCCAAAGCCTCGCTCAATTCGACAAAGACCGGCAAATCCGCAAGTACGGTCCGATGGTCGAGCGCCGGGTTGAGCAGCCGGCGATGCCGCCGCCACACCTCGCCCTCGGCGGCCAGCATGCCGGTGCCAGCGGTGAAAGCGAAAACACGATGCAGCACATCGATGCGCGGATAATTGTCGACATTGTCCTGCATCACGCGGCGGATGCCGTCGGGGTCGCTGACCATAAAGAACCGACCCCAGACAAAGCGGCGCTCGACGATCGGCTCGTCGAACAATTCTTCGTCGAACGCGGCCAGCGTGCTCGACAGCGCGACCCGCAGCAATTGGGGTGTGGAGAGTGGCCGTTGCGGGCGGCGCGGCATCGCGGGATACGCTGTCGCATCGGCGGCGATGGCCGGCGAGTCAAAACTCTGCCGCGCTGCGGATATTTCGGAGGCTGATAAAGGCATGCCGGCCCCAGACCTTACCCCGCCGCAGCAGCCGCATCGGCGCTGTTCTCTCGCGCGGCACCAGAGCGTGAGCGCTTCTCCACCCTCATGTGGATCCCGCGGCCGGGACGCAGGCTTGTCCAGGCGATCGGCTCGATGCGCTGGTCCGGCACGAGCCGGAAACGAAAACGCCGCGCCAAGACCGCGAAGGTGATCAGGATCTCGCTCATCGCCAGCGTCGCGCCGATGCAGACATGCGGGCCGACCGAGAACGGCAGGTAAGCGTAGCGCGAACGCGCCGCGACCGCTTCGGGCGTAAAGCGCTCGGGATCGAAGCGGTCGGGGTCGTCCCATAGCTTCCGGTGCCGATGCACGACCCAGGGGATCACCGCGACGACCGATTTGCGCGGTATCCGCCGGCCGCACACGAGATCGTCGGAGGCGGCAGCGCGCAGCATGACCGGCAACGGCGGATAGAGCCGCATTGCCTCGTCGACGACCTTGCGTAGATAGACGAGCCTGCCGAGATCGTCGGCTTGCGGCAAACCGTCGCCGAGCACGGCGTCAAGCTCCGCCTCGACGCGCGCCTCGGCCCAAGGGTGCAATGCCAGCAGATACCAAATCCAGCTATAGGCTTGCAGCGAGGTGACCGAAGTCGAGCCGAGGGTCAGCACCTCATCCTCGAGCTCGGCGATGCTGAGGCTTTCGCCGGTCTGCCGGTCGCGGGCATTGGCAAGGCGCCATAGAAGATCCTGGGGGCCGCGGTAGCCGGGTTCCCGGCGCTCGGCGAGCATGCGCGCGAGCAGCGGATGCAATGCCTTCGCCTCGCGGCGGCTTTTGCGAAAGCGGTCGATAAAGCGCAGCCAACGCGGCATTGTCAGGAAATCGAACAGGCCGTACTCGCCCGGGTAGTGCCCCATGCGCAACACCATCGGGTCGATCGCGCGGTCGTCGCCGGCGAAGACCTGACCGGTCGCGCGCGTCTGAAAATGCGTGAACATCTCGCCGATATTGAGCGCCTCACCGCCGGGAAGCTCGTCGAGGCGGCGCGCCAGCTCCTCGGCGAGCGCGACGAGGCCCGGCACATCGGCGACGACGGCGCGGCGGTCGAGCGTCGAATTGAGGATGCGGCGGTGGCGACGCCACACCTCGCCCTCGGCACACAGCATGCCGCTGCCGGAGCCGAACGCGAAAACGCGCCGGATCGGGTCAATGCGAGGGTAATTGTCGACATTATCCTGCAGCACGCGCTTGATGCCGTCGGGGTCGTTGATGACGAACATCCGGCCCCAGGCGTAATGCCGCTCGACAAACAGCTCCTCGAACATCTCCTCATCGCAGGCGGCGAGCGTGTTGGAGAACCCAACCCGCAGCAGCTGCCAGGTCGATAAGGGCCGCGCCGGGCGAGGCGGCATCGCCGGCAATGGCAGGCTCTCGGGGTTCTCGGCAACGGTCATAAACACGGGGTCCGGTGGTTGCGGCGGCGCAACACTAGCCGACCCGCCGCGCCGCGCAACACTATCAGTTTGTCCAGGTTGCGACTGCGGGAGCCGCGAGGCACCGGGTCAGTCGGTGCCGGCGGGAGCCTTCGCACGGGGCGCGCGGCGCCCGCTGCGCTCGCGCAGCCACTGGAAGGTGACGTAGAGCATCGGGATCACAAAGATCCCGACAAGCGCCGCCGCGATCATGCCGCCAAACACCGGCGTGCCCACCGCGCGCCGGCTGAGCGCGCCGGCGCCGGTCGCGATAACCAAGGGAAACAGGCCGAAAATGAAGGCGAAGCTCGTCATCATGACGGGCCGGAAGCGCAGCCGCGCGCCTTCAACCGCCGCTTCGACGATCGGTTTGCCCTGGCGGCGCTGATAGCGCGACCGCTCCGATCGCGCCCAGCACCGCGACTGTGACGGACAGCAACACCGGCAACGGAATGTTCCAGCTTTCGTAGAGCGCGACGAGGAACAGGTAGGCGAACAGGATCGCGAATCCGAGCACGATGCCCGTCTGGCCGCCCGCCGCCTTCTCCTGGTAGGCGGTACCGGTCCATTCAAAGCCGTAGCCGGCCGGCAATGTCGCTGCCGAGATCCGCTCCATGGCGGCCAAACCTTGCCCCGAGCTGTAGCCAGGCTTCTGCGCGCCGTTGATGATCGGGGCGCGGTAGCCGTTGTAGCGAACGAGGACCTGCGGCCCCTGAATCAGCCGCGCCTGCGCGAGCGCCCGGATCGGCACCATCGCTCCGCCGTTTCCGCGCACATAGACGCGATAGATGTCCTCGATGTTGTCGCGGAACGGCGCCTCGGCCTCCACATTAACCTGCCACGTGCGGCCGAATAGGTTGAAATCATTGATATAGAAGCCGCCGAGCGTCGACTGCAGCGCGTTGAAGACGTCGTTGACCTTGACGCCCAGCACCTGCGCCTTGTCGCGGTCGATGTCGAGACGGATCTGCGGCGTGTCGGCGGCGAAGGTGCTGAACACGCCGGCGAGCTCGGGCTGCTGGTTGGCGGCGACGAGAAGCCCGCGCATGACGGCGGCAATATCGTTCGGGCTCTGTCCAAGCAGCGCTTCGAGCGCGTATTGAAAACCACCGGTGCTGCCGAGCCCCAGGATCGGCGGCAGATTGAACGGAAACACGATCGCGCCTTGGATCGCGCCGAGTTGCGGCCGCAGCCGCGCAATAACGGCATCGACGCTTTGCGCCGGGTCGGTCCGATCTTCATACGGCTTCATTCGGATGACGAAGAACGCCTGGTTCGACGAGGCGAGATAATCGATGAAATTGAACCCCACGACCGAGATGACGCCCTGAACGCCGGGAATCGGACGCACGATGTTTTCGATCTGCGCGACAAGCTCCGCGGTGCGGGCGACAGATGCGCCTTCCGGCAACCGCATCGCGGCGAAGATGGCGCCCTGATCCTCCGAGGGGAGGAAACCCTGCGGCGTCATGCGGAACAGCCCGAGCGATCCGATCGCGACGGCGATCACCGCTATAATGCCGAACACCGCGATGCGCACGAGCCGGCGCACGCCCCAGACATAACCATCGCGCACGCGGTCGATCGCGCGGAGCACATAAGTCATCGGCCCTCGCCGTGTGCCGCCGCGCGTCAGCAAAACCGAGCACAAAGCGGGACTGAGGGTCAGCGCGTTGATCGCAGAGATGATCATCGAAACCGAAACCGCCACGGCGAATTGCCGGAACAATTGGCCGCTGATCCCGGGGATGAACGCGACCGGCACGAAGACGGATAACAGCACGAGCGTGATTGCGACGATCGGGCCGGTGATCTCGGCCATCGCCTTTTTCGTCGCGTCCTGGATCGACAGCTCGGGCTCTTCCTCTATGATCCGCTCGACATTCTCGATGACGACGATCGCGTCGTCGACGACGATGCCGATCGCCAGCACGAGCGCGAGCAGCGACACCGTATTCGCGGAATAGCCGATGATCAGCATGACCGCGAAGGCGCCAATGATCGACACCGGAACAGCGATCAGCGGGATCAGCGTCGTGCGCAATTTGCCGAGGAACAGAAAGACGACGATCGCCACCAGCACGAAGGCGATGACAAGCGTGCGCACGACCTCCGCGACCGTCGATGTCACGAACACGGTGGCGTCCCAGAACATCGCGTATTCGACGTCGTCCGGGAAGCGCTGTTTGAGTTGCTCCAACGTCTCGTTCACATGTCGTGCGACATCGACGGCATTGGCGCCCGGGGCCTGGTAAATGCCGATCGCCGCGGTCGGCGCGCCGTTGAACCGGGAATACCGCTCCTCGGTCTTTGCGCCGAGATCGACGCGCGCGATGTCCTTGACGCGCACGACCGAGCCGTCGGGATTGGCACGTACGATGATGTTCTCGAACTCGTCGGTCCGGGTCAACCGGCCCTCGGTTGTGATTGTCAGCTGAAGCTGCTGATTTTGCGCCGAGGGCGCGGCGCCGATGCGGCCCAGCGCGGCCTGGACGTTCTGGCTCTGCACCGCCGCAATGACGTCGGCAGGGGTCAGGCGGAAGGCAGCCAGCCGATCGGGGTCGAGCCACAAGCGCAGCGAGTAATCGAGCGCGCCAAACAGGCTCGCCTGCCCGACGCCGCGGATGCGCGCCAACGGATCGAGGATGTTGATCGTCGCATAGTTGTTGAGGAACAGCGCGTCATGCGTGTTCTTTGGCGAATAGATCGCGATGACCTGTAAAAGCGCCGGCGACTTCTTGCGGATGACAAGGCCCTGGCGCTGCACCTCCTGCGGCAGGAGCGGCGTCGCGAGCTGTGCCCGGTTCTGGACGTTGACCGTGTCGATATCGGGGTCGGTGCCGAGCGCGAAGGTGACGTTCAGGGTATAGCTGCCGTCCGCGCCGCTCGCCGATTGATAATAGAGCGCGTTGTCGACGCCGTTGATCTGCTGCTCGATCGGCTGTGCAACGGTCCCCTCGACGGTTTCCGCGTCGGCGCCGGGATAGAGCGTCGTCAGCGACACCTGCGGCGGCACGATATCCGGGAACTGCGCGACGGGGATCCGCGCCATCGCGATGAGACCGGCGAGCGTGATGACGATCGAGACGACGAAAGCCAGCCGCGGCCGGTCGATGAAAATGTCGGAGATCATCTGTTGCGCCGATCCTAGCCGCCCGCGGTCGGCAGCTCGGTTACCTGCACGGCCTGTCCCGGCCGCACCTTCTGGATCCCGTCGACAATGACCTTTTCGCCGTCTTTGACGCCCGAGGTGACGACGACGTCGGTCCCCTGGTTCGGGCCGGTCTCGATGCGGCGCTGCTCGACCTTGTTCTGGTCGTCGACGACGAGCACGTAACGGCCGCTCTGGTCGATCTGCACGGAGGCCTGCGGCACGACGAGGCGCGGCGCCTCGCGGCGCTCGCGGATAATCGCGGTGACGAACTCCCCATCGATCAGCTGCCGCTCCGGGTTCGGCATCACCGCGCGCATGATCAGCGTGTCGGTCTGCTGATCGACTTGCGGATCGGTGAGGTTCCAGACCCCGCGATGCGCGTATTCCTGGCCATTCGGCAGGCGGAGCCGGATGTCGATCTTGGCGAGCCCGCCCTCCTCGTTGCGCCGCGCTTCGCGAATGATCTCGAGGTCGCGGACGCTGACCGGGAACAGCACATAGATCGGGTCCTGGCTGACGATCGTCGCCAACACGCCGCTCGCCGGGTTGACGAGATTACCGAGCGTGTAGACGGTGCGGCCGATCCGGCCAGCGATCGGGGCGCGGATGTCGGTGTAGTCGAGATTGACCTGCGCCTGCGTCAACGCCGCCTGCGTCTGCAATACCTTGGCGCGCGCAGTGTCGAGCGCCGCCTTGTTCTGGTCGACGGTGGCTTGCGGGCTGAACTGGTGCCGCGAGAGCTCGTACTGCCGGGCATATTGCAATTGCGCGTTCGTGGCTTCGGCTTCGGCAGAGGCAAGGTTCGCCTTGGCCTGATCGACCTGCGCCTGGAACTGCACCTTTTCGATCTGGTACAGCAGGTCGCCCGCCTTGAGGTCCTGTCCCTCGCGGAAGGCGATTTTTTCGAGAAAGCCCTCGATCCGCGCCCTGACATCAACCTTGTCGGTCGCCTTGATGTGCCCGACGAACTCGAAGGACTGGCTGACGCCCTTCATCGCCGCGAGCCGCACGCCGACGGCCGGATTGGCGGGCGGCGCGGCAGCGTTTTTCTTCTCGTCGCAGGCCGATAGGAACGCCACGGCGAAGCAAACCGCCAATAAAGGACGCAGGCGGAAACCGTGTCCGTTGCTCATCCGGAACCTCTAGAAGAAAATCGCGCGCCGCTGCCGAGCAACCTAGCCTTCCCTGCCAGCCCCTGCTAGCGGCTTGCCAAGATCGCCTCTTCGATGTCGCGCAGCTTGTCCTTGCCGAAAAAGATCTCGTCGCCGACAAAGAAGGTCGGCGATCCGAAGGCGCCGCGCGCGACCGAGCGCTCGGTGGTGGCACGCAGCTCTTCCTTCACTGGGTCGGTTTGCGCCAGAGCCATGAGGGGATCGGGGTCGAAGCGCGATTCGATCAGCGCGGCGCGCAATATTTCGGGATCGTCCATTTTTTTGGGTTCTGCCCACATATGGCGATAGATCTCGTCGACATAGCGTTCGAAGATCCCGAGCTGCCGTGCCGCGATGGCGCCGCGCATAATCGTCAATGTGTTGACAGGGAAGAACGGGTTGCGGCGGTAGCGCGTGATGCCGTGGCGCCTGATGAAACGCTCGGTTTCGAGCCTCTCATAT
>VAZF01000067.1 GCA_005888425.1 Alphaproteobacteria bacterium | reverse complement strand
CGAAAGCGAGCAGCAGGTCGATCGCCCCGGTGCCGATGCTCCCCGAGCCGCACACGACGATATGGCCGCGGCGATGGATCGGCCGCAGACCTTGCATCCGTACCCATTGCGCGCGGGTCAACCGCGCCGCCGCGAACACGATAAAGAGGCCGGTGAACACCGTGCCGACCAACATCAGCACCATCGTGGCCCATAGATCGAGCGCTCGGCTGTGA
>VAZF01000066.1 GCA_005888425.1 Alphaproteobacteria bacterium | reverse complement strand
ACGACAAGCTCCGCCCTGGTCGGCACGACATCGTCCCTGCCGATCTCGGTCGCGCCGTCGATCGCGACAATACGCGCTCCGAGCGCGTGCTCAGCCTCCGCCACACGCTGGCCGCTAAGGCGGTCCGCCGCGGTGCGGATCGCAAACCCGCTCAGGGGTCCGTTCGGCTGGGGGAACTGCAGACCGCGGAAGCAGGAGGGGTCGAGCGCCGCCGCGGCGTAGGTCGCGGCCGAATGCCAGGCCAGCGACAACACCGAGCAGTCCGACAGGTTTTGCTCGATCTTGGCGGCAAGTGTGCGGTTGAATTGCCGCAGCACGATGCGGATGTGCGGGTTGGCGTCGCGCGCCCGCAGCGCCGCCTGGAGATTGAGCTGGTCGTTATGCGACAGGGCCAGAATGGTCACCGCATCGGAAACGCCGGCCATTTCAAGGCCAGCGCGGCTGTCCGGCCGGCCGGCGATAAATTGCGCACCGACCGCCTCGACGGCGCTGGCAAATTCCAGATCGGCCGGCCACAGCACGACGATGCGCCGGCCCTGCAGCAGAGACAGCTCGCGCGCCGTGCTGAGCGCCAAAGCATCGCCGCCGACGATGATCATCAGGAGATCTCTGTCCGGCGGCATGCGCGGTCCGGTCAGCCGGTTTCGTCTGCCGGCGGATAGCGATGCCGCGTGCCGGCCGGGTCCTCGACGAGCCACTGCTCGGGCGCCGGGCCGGGGGTCGCATAATGTGGCCCGATCGGCACTTTTCCGTGGCCGCCGGGAATGTCGAGGACGTAGCTCGGCTGGCACAGCCCCGAGACGCCCCCGCGCAACGCACCGATAAGCCGCTGTCCCTCCTCAATGCCAAGGCGGAAATGGGCGGTGCCGCGGGCAAGATCCGGATGATGCAGGTAGTAGGGCTTAACCCGCATCGCGACGAGCCCGCGGAACAGCGCTTCGAGCACGGCGGGATCGTCGTTGACGCCGCGCAGGAGCACACTTTGCGACAGCACCGGGATCCCGGCGCGGGTCAATCGCCCGATCGCACCGCGTACCGTGTCCGTCAATTCGCGCGGGTGGTTCGCATGCACGACGACATAGACGGCCTTCTCGGCCGCGAGCGCCGTGACCAGCGCCGGACGCACGCGGCGCGGATCGGCGATGGGCACGCGTGTGTGAATGCGGATAACCGCGACATGCGGGATCGCCTCGAGCGCCTGCACGATCGCGCCGAGGCGGCGCGGCGACAGCAGGAAAGGGTCGCCGCCGGTGACGATGACTTCCCAGATTTCCGGGTGGGCGCGGATGTAATCGAGCGCGCCGGAGAGCTCCTCGGGAGACACTAGCGCGTCCTCATGCCCGACCTGCTCGCGGCGGAAGCAGAAGCGGCAATAGACGGGGCAGACCAGTATCGGCTTCAGCAAGACGCGGTCGGGGTAGCGATGCACGATGCCCGGCACCGGTGACCAGCGCTCATCAGCAATCGGGTCGCGGCTCTCTTCCGGCGAAACCGTCAGTTCGTCCGTGTGCGGCACGAATTGCGCGGCGATCGGGTCGGCGGGATCGGCCGGGTCGATCAGCCCCGCGACATCATCGGTCAGCGCTACCGCGAAGTTTTCGGCTACTCGGCGCAGCTCGTCGACCCGCTCCGGCGCGACGAGGCCCCGCGTGGCCAGATCTTCGAGGTCAAGCGCCAATCAGACGGCCTCCAGCCGGTCATAGACGGCCTTGAGTCGGTCGCGGTCGCGGCGCGCATCGGCTTCGCGCTCGCGTTGCTCGTCGACGACTTCCGGCTTGGCCTTCGACAGAAAACTCGGGTTGTTGAGCTTTGCCGCCATCTTGGCGAGTTCGGCGTCGAGCCGGCCCAGTTCCTTGGCAAGTCGCGCCTTCTCCTTTCCCAGATCGACGACCTCGCCGAGGCGCAGGATCAGGGTCGTGCCCTCGACCACGGCCGAGACACCACCCGCCGGCACCGTCTCGACCGGGGTGATCTCCTCGATCCGCGCGAGACGCAGGAAATGCTCGCGGTGTCGTTCGAGGCGCGCTCGCACGGCGGCATCGGCATCCTTGACCAGAAGCGGCACCCGAGCCCCCGCCGGCACGTTGACCTCGGTGCGGATCGCCCGGATTGCCGAGATCGCCGCCACCACCCACTCCATCTCCGCGGCGGCATTGCGGTCATGCAAATCGGGCGGCAGATCCGGCCAGGCCGAAACCATCAGCATGCCGGGCTTGTCACCGCCGATCTGCTGCCACAGCTCCTCGGTGATGAACGGCGCGATCGGGTGCAGCAGATGCACGGTCTGCCCGACCACCCAGGCAGTCGTCGCCTGCGTCTCGCGGCGCGCATCGGGGTCATCGCCCTGCAGGATCGGCTTAGTGAATTCGAGATACCAATCGCAGAACGTGCCCCACAGGAAGTGATAAAGGCGATGCGCCGCCTCGTCGAAGCGATAGGTTTCGAGGGACTCCGTGACACCCGCGGCGCAATCGCGCAGCGCGCCGGCGATCCAGCGGTTGACCGTCAGGCGACAGGAGCGCGGATCGAACCCCGGCACCGGGGCGCAGCCGTTCATCTCGGCATAGCGCGCCGCATTCCATAATTTGGTCGCGAAGTTGCGCGAGCTCTCGACGCGACTCTCGGCGAGCTTGATGTCGCGCCCGGGCGAGGCCAAAGCCGCCAGCGTGAAGCGCAGCGCGTCGCAGCCATAGCGATCGATCAGATCGAGCGGGTCGATGATGTTGCCGCGCGATTTCGACATCTTCTGGCCGCGCTCGTCGCGCACCAGGGCGTGGATGTAGACCGTGCGGAACGGCACATCCCCCATGAAATGCAGCCCCTGCATCATCATGCGGGCGACCCAGAAAAAAATGATGTCGAACCCGGTGACAAGCACGTCGCCCGGGTAGTAGCGCGCGAGTTCGGGTGTCTTCTCCGGCCAGCCCAATGTCGAGAACGGCCACAAGCCTGAGGAGAACCACGTGTCGAGCACGTCCTCCTCGCGGCGGAGCGGCACCGCAGCGCCGAATTTCGCCAGAGCCTCCCGCGCCGCCTCCTCTTCGCTCTCGGCAACGAAAACCGATCCATCCGGCGCATACCAGGCCGGGATCTGATGGCCCCACCACAATTGCCGCGAGATGCACCAGGGCTGGATGTTGCGCATCCATTCGAAGAATGTGTTTTCCCATTGCCGCGGCACGAATTGCGTGCGGCCGCTCTCGACTGCTGCGATGGCGGGTTTCGCCAGCTCGCCGGCGTTGCAGTACCACTGGTCGGTCAGCCACGGCTCGATGACAACGCCGGAGCGGTCGTGATGCGGCACCATCAGCACATGGTCCTCGACCCGCTCGATGAGCCCGGCGGCTTCGAGATCGGCGAGGACGCGCTTGCGCGCCTCGAACCGTTCGAGACCGCGATAGGCCTCCGGAATTTCTTCGAAGGTCGCCTTTCCTGCTGATCCCGCATCGTCGTCAGCGTGAATTACATTCCCGACTGGCGCTCGGTGGCCCCAGGAAAAATCATCGAAGACGCTCGATTTAACTTTGGCGTCTCTATCGAAGATGTTGATAAGCCGGAGACCGTGGCGCCACCCGACCTCAAAATCATTGAAGTCATGCGCGGGCGTGATCTTGACGGCGCCGCTGCCC
>VAZF01000065.1 GCA_005888425.1 Alphaproteobacteria bacterium | reverse complement strand
CTCGACCTCGGGCGGCAACGGGCCGAAGCGGTCGATCAGCTCGGCTGCGAAGGCGTCGCGCTCGCGCCGGCTCGCTAATTGCGCGATGCGGCGATAAAGCCCGAGCCGCACACCAAGATCGGCGACATAGGTCTCCGGGATCAACACCGGCATGCCGATCGTGATCTGCGGCGTCCATTCCTCGGGCGCAGTGTCGTCTCCACCGGCGCTGCGCGCCGCCGCGACCGCCTCTTCCAGCATGTGCTGATAGAGCTCGATGCCGACCTCGCGGATATGGCCGGATTGCTCGTCGCCGAGAAGATTGCCGGCGCCGCGGATATCGAGATCGTGGCTCGCCAGCTGGAAGCCGGCGCCGAGCGTATCCAGGGTCTGCATGACGTCGAGGCGGCGCTGCGCCGTCGCCGCCAGTTTTTTCTTCTCGGGTAATGTCAGGTAGGCGTAAGCGCGCAATTTGCTCCGCCCGATACGGCCGCGCAATTGATAGAGCTGCGCCAGCCCGAACATGTCGGCGCGGTGCACGATCAACGTGTTCGCGGTCGGAATGTCGAGACCTGATTCGATAATGTTGGTCGACAGAAGCACATCGAAGGCGCGCTCATCGAACGCGGTCATGACATTTTCGAGCTCGCTCGCCGGCATCCGGCCGTGCGCCATCCCGACGCGAATCTCGGGTACGACGTTTCGCAATTCCTGACGCACTTCGTCGAGATCGGAGATGCGCGGCGCGACATAAAAGATCTGCCCGCCTCGGTCGCGCTCCCTGAGGATTGCCTCGCGGACCACGACGGGATCGAACGGCATCACAAAGGTGCGCACGGCCAGCCGATCGACTGGCGGGGTCGCGATGATGCTCATCTCGCGCACGCCCGACAGCGCCAGTTGCAAGGTGCGCGGGATCGGCGTCGCGGTCAGCGTCAGCACATGCACATCGGCCTTCAACTGCTTTAGTCGTTCCTTTTGCTTGACCCCGAAATGCTGCTCTTCGTCGACGACAACGAGACCGAGTTGGTGGAACCGCACGTCTTTGGCGAGCAGCGCGTGCGTGCCGATGACGATATCGATCTTGCCCTCGGCCAATTCGGCCTTGGTCTGCTTCGCCTCCTTAGAACTGACGAGGCGCGAAAGTTGCGCGACGCGCACCGGCAAACCGGCGTACCGTTCGCTGAAGCTGCGGAAATGCTGCCGCGCCAGCAATGTCGTCGGCACGATGACCGCGACCTGCGCGCCGGCGAACGCCGTGATGAAGGCGGCTCGCAGCGCCACCTCGGTCTTGCCGAAGCCGACATCGCCGCAAACGAGGCGATCCATCGGCTTGCCCGAGGCCAGATCCGACAGCGTCTCCTCGATCGCGCGCAGCTGATCCTCGGTTTCGGGATAGGGGAAGCGCGCCTCGAATTCGGCATAGAGCCCCTCGGGCGGAACGAGCGTCTCGCCCGGCCGCAACTGCCGCTCGGCGGCAACGCGGATCAATTCGCCGGCGATCTCGCGGATGCGCTGCTTGACGCGCGCCTTGCGTGATTGCCAGGCAACCCCGCCCAGCCGATCGAGCTGCGCGCCGGCCTCTTCCGAGCCATACCGCGACAGCACCTCGATATTTTCAACGGGCACGAAGAGGCGATCGTCGCCGGCATAAAGCACCTTCAGACAATCATGCGGCGCACCGGCAACATCGATCGTCTCGAGCGCCTCGTAGCGGCCGATGCCATGCTCGGCATGGACGACGAGATCGCCGGAGGAGAGCGCCCCCGCCTCGGTGATGAAATCCTCGAGATTGCGGCGACGACGCGGCGCACGCGCCAGCCGGTCGCCGAGGATGTCCTGCTCGCCGAGCAGGGTCAGGCTGTCGGTCGTGAAGCCCTGTTCGAGCGGTAGGATCGCGAGCCCGACCGCCGAATGCGGCAGGCGTGCGAGCGCCGCGCCGCCGGCGATCCGGCGCAGATCGGCGAGGCCATGCTCGCGCAATACGGTTGCGAGCCGGTCCGCGGAACCCTCGCTGTAGGCCGCGATCGCGGCATGCCGGCCCGCCTTGCGTTCGGCATCCAGATACTCGCGGACAGCGTCGAACAGATTGGCGTTGGGGTTGGCGCGCTCGGTGGCAAAATTCTTGGCCGGCCGCGCCCCGGCATCAAAGCTGTCGGCGCCGCCCTCATCGGGCGCGGCAAATGGCGAAAGCCGGACGACGGCACCGGCGCGCAGCCGCTCTTTCCATTCCGCGTCATCGAGGAACATCTGCTCGGGTCGGACCGGGCGATATAGCGGAGCGGTGCTGCGGGGCTGGGTGGCCAGGCTCTGCCGCGCCGCATAGAAGTCGGCGATCGAGTCGAGCCGGTGGGCAGAGGCCTCCTCTGCCTGATAATCGAGTGAGATCGCGGCCTTTGGAAGGTAATCAAACAGCGTTTCAAGGGTCTCGTAATAGAGCGGCAGCCAGTGTTCCATCCCGGCATGCCGCCGCCCCGCGCTTACCGACTCGTACAGCGGATCATCGCTGCCGATGGCGCCGAACTGCTCGCGGTAGCGCGAGCGGAAGCGTTCGATCGCGGCGTCGTCGAGCAGGATTTCGCTGACCGGCCGCAGCACGAATTTATCAAGCGCCCCGGTCGAGCGCTGCGTTAGCGGATCGAAGCTTCTCAGGCTTTCGACCGTATCGCCGAAAAAATCCAAACGGATCGGCTGCGCCGCTCCAGCCGGAAACAGATCGACGATGCCGCCGCGCACCGCGAACTCAGCGGGCTCGCGCACCGTATCGGTGCGGATATAGCCGTTGTTGCGGAAGAAGCTCTGCAGGCGGTCAAGCGGAATGCGCCCGCCCGGCCCCAATGTCAGCACCCGCCCTTCGAACAGATGTCGCGGCGGCACCCGCTGCAACAGCGCGTTGACGGTCGTTAGCACGACGAGCGGCTTCTGCTCGCTGCCAGCCGCGAGCCGGGTCAGCGTGTCGATGCGGCGGCTCGTGATCTCGCCGTTTGGCGACACCCGGTCGTAAGGCAGGCAATCCCAGGCTGGAAAGCTCAGCACGTTGAGTTCGGGGTGGAAGAATGCCAATGCCGCGGCGAACCGGGACATCCGGCCGTCGTCGCGGCAGACATGCAGCCAGGTGTCGCCGCCGGATTCGGCGAAGAGGCCGCCGATCGTCGCGGCGTCATGCCCCTCGGGCACGCCGAACAATGTGCGGGCGCCGGGCTCTTCGGCGAGCGAGCGAGCGAGTTTGCTGAGAGAGGTCACGTTGCGCGCGGGCGGTAGCGAAAGGCGAGCAGCATTCGGGTCACGTCGTGGTCATATTCGGCCGGCGGGGCGGCGCGCACATTGATCCAATCGAACAATTCGGCGTCCGGGCATTCGAGCAAAGCCTCGAATCGGTCGAGCTGCGCCGCGTCGAACGCGCAGAGATAAGCCTCGGCAAACGAGCCTAGGAGCAGATCGGCTTCGCGGGTGCCGCGGTGCCAGGCACGGTAAAACAGCCGCTTCCGGCGAATGTCCGGATCGGGGGAAGACATCTCCCCCGATATAGCGATCCTGCTTGGCCGCGTCAGCCGTTCTCCTAGATTATCTTCAGAAGATGCGTCCCGCCCTTCTCGACAGGCTGTTTGCACCGGTTACGGTCTTGCCCGGGATCGGGCCGCAGCTCGGGCGCTTGATCGAGCGGGCCGCCGGCCCCCTCGTCGTCGATCTGCTGTGGCATCTTCCAACGAGTGTTGTCGATCGCCGTGCCGCGCCGCCGATCCGCGAGCTCAACCCAAGCGACTGGCCCGATGTCGTCACGTTGAAGATCCGGGTCGAACATCACGAGCCCGGTTTCGGCCGCCGCCCCTACCGGGTGCATTGCACGGACGGCACCGGCACCCTGACGCTGGTCTATTTTAGCGCCAGAGGTGATCAGCTGCAGCGCCTATTGCCGGTCGGGGCCGAGCGCATCGTCAGCGGCACGGTCGATTACTACAGCGGCCGGCCGCAGATGGCGCATCCCGACTACGTCGTCATGCCGGACGAGGCCGAGCGGCTCAAAGCGATCGAGCCGGTGTACCCGCTGACCGCCGGGCTGTCGCCGCGCGTGCTATCGAAGGCGGTCGGGGGAGCCCTGGAGCGCGCGCCGGAATT